>JBIIKD010000050.1:0-8844 GCA_044233345.1 Chlamydiia bacterium | reverse complement strand
AAATTTCGACATGGCAGACGTTGTAAGGCTCTGGACCAAGGGCTCTTAAGAAAGTCTCTGGATTAAATGTTCCAGCTCCAGATTCTAAATCATAACTCGTCTGAAGAAGGCATCCCTTTTTCATCCAAAAATTTTGCAGATTCGAAATAATTTCTTGAAAAGTCAACATAGCAAAGGATTGTATCTTATTTTAGAATTTCAAGGCAAAGATTTATCTTCGATTTTTCTCGCAAAATGGGTAACATGGAGGGGAGGGCTTTTTAAGGGGAGGATGGCTGTGAGATCAGCGCTCGTATTGACATTGGGAAGGATATTTATCTGCCCCATATTTCTTGCAGTATATTTATTTTATTCAAAAATGGGGATTAGCTTCCTTGCTATGCCCTATGTTCTTTTGTTTCTTCTGATTCTTTGCGAACTTTCAGATATACTTGATGGGATTTTTGCAAGAAGAAGCAATCAGGTTACAGAGCTTGGCAAAATTTTAGATCCTATGGCAGATAGTGTTGTACGTCTTTCGATGCTCCTTTGTTTAACTCATGGAATCGTCCAGTTGCCCCTCCTTCTTGTTTTTGTCTTTGTTGTTCGGGATGCGGTAATTAGCACCCTTAGAATTCTTTGCGCTCTTAGGGGGAAAGCTCTTGCTGCACGGTTCAGCGGAAAACTTAAGGCTGTTCTCCAAGGAATTTCTTTGTTTTTTATAGTTATTCTTTTGATCCCTTACACGATGGGCTATCTTTCTATAGAAGCTCTCCAGCAGTATAGTATGTGGATTGTTGCACTAACTGCCGCTTACACCCTTTGCTCTGGAATTGAGTACATTTGGGCTTATAGAAGTTATGTTACTCAGGCCTGGACTGCCGCGCCTCAGAAAAATTAGAGCAATTTTTTGCTTTTTTATGATTTTTTTATTCAGTCTTAGGTAGGTCTGCATTTTTTTCGTAGAAATTACGGGAGATAGGAGCGAGAGGGATCAAGCGGAGGAGTGGACTGAATTAATTTTCCGAAATCATTTAATTTATATTTTTCCACTTCACTTTTATTCTAAGAGCGATATCTAAAAGTTGTTGAGGTAAATGGGGCGCGATGACTTCTGAATCTAATGCAAGATTTGTTAAATTAAATGCGCAAGTTCCGATGCTCCAGGTATTTGAAATAATGCTTGGGCAGAGTGAAAATGACGTGCTTAATTTAGCTAATTCTATAATAGGAGCTATGTAACCTTCCGCGCTTTGAGGCATATAATCGTAGCGCTTTAACGCAATCGCAAATAATCCAAGTAGCGCAATTGACCCGCTTACTGGAAATCCTAATGAAATAAGGGCTATAGCATTTACAAGAGATGCGGTATTAAGGACTTTGTCTGCGTGGTCTAAAAAACCATCGGTAATTTCAAAAGTTTTTACAATCAGCTTACAAGTTCCTCTGAATAATTTTTCTTTGTTGTTTTTTGGAATAACGTCTTCCTTTAGCTGAAGTTCGGCCAGATAAGAAAACATATATGCCGATATAACTAAAGCAGTGTGTTTCCAATTAAAACAAAAGTTTAAGCTTGGTTTGTAAGTGTTAATTTGGTGGATTAACAAGTTTGTTTGGGTGCTTATTAAGAAAAATCTAAGAGCCCTTTGACTGTAAAAATTTTTTGAATCCTCTTCATTTTTGCTTTTTTTGAAATCTTGCATTTCATTGCTAAGGAAATAATGATGAGCTGCAAAAGCGAAGCTTTCTATGTTGGTAAGCGGTTTCATAAGATTGCCTACTTGAATTTATTAATTATATTATAATAATATTAGATTAATTAATAGATTAATTTCGATTGATTAAATCTTTTTGCTCTTGAGGGATAAAAACACAAGGAGATTTTTTAATCAAATTATCAATTTAAAATAGTGTATTTTTGGCTGTTTCGCAAAAAATATATAATAAAAATAATTTGAAATCAGATTTCCTTAAAAACAACTAAACAATTCTTGACATAAACTATTTGATTGGATTTTTTCAGAAATTCATTAACGGAATTTTTGGTTTTTAATATTTATTAAGTTTTAGTGAATCGTATTTTGGATATCATACATATATTTTATTTGCCTGTAATTTACTCTTTGCAAACTTTTCAATATAAATGAAATTAAAAGTCAACTTAATTATTATGTGTGTTAAATGAATCTCTTTGTTGACAATTCAGTGTTAAAAAAATTATTTTTATGATATTATTATTATAATTTTAGCAAGGTTTTGTTATGGATTTAAGCATTCCATTGGGAGATAATTCAGATTCTGAAATTTATTATGATGCCTTGGATGTTTTTGATCCACCTAGTCTGGGGGCTTGCGAAAGGTATGTTTATGCTCCTTTCCGTAAAGGAACCGATTTTTTAGGCAAATCCGCCAAAGTGATTTATAATTTATGTTCTAGCAAATTAGGTGAACTAACTTTGGGGGCTATTAAAGAAAATGTAATAGAGTATGTGGGATATACCGTTCCTGGATTCATCGTAGGTTCTCCTGCAAGGAATATTTCTCGAATGCTAGGAAGCAATTTTGAGGCGGTGCTAATTGCAGGTTCTGGTGCTTTAGCGGCAAAAAAAGCGGTAAACAGTTCTTTTTTTAAATCCAAATTGCCCAATTTAAATTTTAATCAAAATATTCAAAAAATGACTCAAATAGGTGTTTTTTTAGCTATTCTTGGGGCTTTTCATGAAATGCAAAATAGCAATATTGTAAAACCTTTAAATGAAGAAACGAGAGAGGAGCTCGGGGAATTAGTTGCGTCTGTTTCAGCTGGTTTAATTTCTGCTTTTTTAGGTATTAAATATGCCGGAAGTGATGAGGTTTTTTTTGGTAATAATCCAATTAAAACATACCCGGTAAAAAGTTTAATTAGTATGGTCGGTGTTATTGGAATTAATTCTATGATCCCGCAACATAAAAATGAATACACGCAATTTATTACAGATTTATTTTTTGGTAGTGTTATATATAATTTCCAATCGATTTTTGAAGGTTTCGTCAATCTAAAAAAGGGTCATTTTCTTAATAAATCGCTCCCTAGAGAGGTTTCTTTATTAAAAATGTTTGATGAAGAAACGGTGGCTGTTAAATCTAGGACCTTTCTTACTTCCGGCGCTTTTTCTATAGTTCGGAGCTTCGAGAAAAACAGCGTAAATCAAAAGCTTTTCCCTTTAGTTCTTGATTTAATGAATTTTTATCTTTCGGCTATGAAAAATGAACCTCTTTTTTTTATAACTTCAGTCATTGAAGAAGAAAAGATAAACCAAATGCTTTTTTCTACGATTGTTCGTGGTGTAAATAGTTATTTTTTAGCTCTGAAGAAGTACCCTGAGATTTTTTTAATTTTGGAAAATGCGTTAAATTTTGTTGATCTTAAAAATGATGTTTTAAAAAAAGTGGAAATTTTTGAGTCTTTAAAACAAGATTTTCCAAATTTATCAAATCTTGATCCAGATTCTTTTTTTAATTTAATTAAAGATCTTTTTGATTTAAAAAAGAGCTTTTTTGATGAAAAAACAACAACTATACCATTTATCAACAGAGAAAATAAAAATAAAATTATAGAATGTTTAGTGGATTTCATCGCTAGTCAGGAAAAAGATTTTTGTGGTTTTGTTTTAAGTGGTCCTGAAGAAAAGGAGAAAATTGAAGATTTTATTGGAGGGCATTTAGATAATTTAATGAATTGCATTCTTTTAAACTCGCTTTTTGTAAATTCATTAAAAGATCATGAATTAAGAGAGTTCTATTCAAATGTTTTTGGTGTTCTTCCTTATTACTATCAAAGCCTTGTTGGGAAAAGAATAATCGATCTTGTTTCGAAAGTGTTAATTCACCAAGCGCGGCATGTTGAATTCTAGAATCGAAGTTTTCTTCCTTTTTTTAATTATCTAAAAACCCTTTATGCAAAGAGTGATTTAAGATTTGGCTGGCTTCATAAAATTAGGAAATGTGAGCGAAGGGGTGTTTGTGGGCTCGGTGTTTGATTGCCCACGTATATACTTTTTGGTATTTAATCGCGGAAGATTTCCAGCTGAGGTCTAGTTGAAGGCCATTTTGAACAAGTTGGCGCCATTTTTCTGGTGCATGCTCATAGCAAGAGTAGACGCGGTCTAGGGTATGTAAGAGAGACTGTGCTTCGGGATCAGAGAAGACAAAGCCGGTCCGTTTTTCTGCTGGAACAGAGGTGTCTTCTATGTCAAAGACGGTGTCTGCAAGCCCGCCAGTTCTTCTTACAATAGGAATGGTTCCATAGCGCATTGAAATCATTTGAGTAAGGCCGCAGGGCTCAAAAAGGGAGGGGATGATCATAGCATCAGATGCTGCATAGATCTGCCTTGCAAGGGGTTCGTCAAAAGTTAAATTGATGTGAAGGCGTTTTGTTTCTTTGTATTGATTTCTTATTCGTTCAAATTCTTCCGCAAGGAGAGGATCGCTTGCCACTCCGAGTAAGACAAAAGAGCCGTTGTGATGCATAACAGAGTGGATTGCATCTTGAATGAGTTTGGGTCCTTTTTGTTCTGCAATGCGAGTGACGCAGCCGATAAGAGGCCCTTTGGTGTGTTGAAGATTTAGTAGCTTTAGTAGTTCTTCTTTATTGATCCCTTTTTGTTCAATCACCTTATCTTTAAAAGTAGCGTTTGGCGGGTAAAGAGCTTTTAAGTGGATATCTTTGGCGGGGTTCCATGTTTCAAGCTCAATGCCATTTAGGATCCCGCGGAGTTTAAATTCATATTCTTTTACTACAGGGTCGAGGCCAAATCCATACTCCGCTGTTTTAATTTCTTCTGCATAACGTGGAGATACAGTGGTAAAAAAATCTGCATAAATAATACCTCCCTTTAAAAGATTGACAAAAGAGGGGTTAATCGGATCTTGCATTCGAGCTTCTGTTCGATAATCGTCCCCTCTAAGGCCGATTCTACTTAAGCTACTTGGAAGGCATTTTCCTTGATACTCGATATTGTGTATGCTTAAAACTACTCCGCCGCACTCAAAGCCAACGCCTCGGTAGATGTCTTGAATAAGAGGGGCAATGATTGCTGTTGGCCAATCATGAATATGAATGATGTCAGGTTTTTTTCCAGATTTGTAGAGATATTCTACGGTTGTTTTGCAAAAATACAAAAATCGCTCGACATCAGAGATTCCTTCATAGATGCACCCTCTGTTGAAATAATATTGGTTGTGATGAGGTTCTACAAAGAGTGTAGTAATTCCGTCGACAAAGCCTTTCCAAACTGTGTTGTGGTATTTTGTGGAATCTTCATAAGACCAAAGATCTTGCATTTCTACTTGTAAGCTTTCTATGAATCGATACTTAAGGATGTCATATTTAGGGATGATTACTTCTACGGTGTTCCCAAGGCCCTTTTGCTCTTTAGCAAGGCCGTGGACTACATCGCCTAAGCCGCCGGTTTTTGCTATCGGGGCGAATTCTGAAGCGATATGAATAATGTACATGGGCTCCCCTAGTCTTTGTTTTACCTTACTTAGAAGGGGCCTTTCAAGCAACAAAACGATAAAAATTTTTTTATCTAACGGATTCCTTGCAAAAAAATCTGTTAAGGAACTATGCTCGTTAACAACTTTTTAATGGGGTGTCGCCAAGTGGTAAGGCATCGGTTTTTGGTACCGACACGCGTAGGTTCGAATCCTGCCACCCCAATTGATTGAAAAGAAGAGATAAGCGCTTTTAGTTAAAAGTGGCCATATGTTGATGTTAGGGGGTTACCAACCTTTCATCGGTTCTTGTCTCAGTTTTTGGATTCTTTATAGGGTGTTATTTGCCCTATTCCAAATATTGAGTCAATTTTTGTCCTTTTTTATTTAGAGTGCTGATTAACCAATAACGAGGTGGATTCATGGAGCTTAAAGCGACTACGCGTGAGTCAGGAAAAAAAAGTGAACTTGGGCGCATACGAAGAGAAGGAGATATACCTGCTATTATTTACAGTTCAGGTAAAGAAGGGGTGCCAGTTAGCATCGATGGAGCTCTCTTTCGCGCCAGTTTACGTAAAATGCCTGCAGGATGCCTTGCAACGCAAAAATTTAAAGTAAACTTTGGAAATGAAATCTTTCAAGTAATTGTGAAAGATATTCACTATGAAAGAACAACATACAATATTCAACACGTCGATTTTATGCGAGTGACAGAAGATGATGTTGTTACAGTGCACATTCCTGTTGTATGTAAAGGAAAAGAGCAGTGCATTGGTATCTCACAAGGTGGACAATTAAAATTAGTTAAACGTTCTGTAAAAGTTTCTACAAAAGTTAGCGAAATGCCTGAGGCATTTATTGTGAATGTAGAGCCAATTAATCTTGGAGAGTCTTTTAGAGTGCGTGATATAGCAATGACTGGAAGTATGAAAGCAAAGATTGACGGAAACCAGGTCCTTATTGCGGTTAGCAAGTAATGAAAAAGGTGCTTATTGTAGGCCTGGGAAATCCGGGTGCTGCTTACGAGACCACAAGGCACAACGCAGGTTACATGAGTGTTCAATCTATGGGATTCGATCTCGGTTGGACATTCAAAAATGTATCTGAGGTGAAGGGAAAGATCGCACGTGGAATCCATAATGGGTTAGACATGCATCTTCTCCAGCCTCTTACATACATGAATAACTCAGGCTTTTCAGTAAAGAAAGCGCTTGAATTATATGGTGTAAAAAGAGAGGCGCTCCTTGTTATAGTCGATGATATCCATATTCCCTTTGGGAGTTTCCGCCTTCGAGAGAAGGGAAGCTCAGGAGGACATAACGGACTTAAAAGCATCGAGGCGCACTTGCTTACAAATGAGTACTATCGGTTAAAGATAGGGATTGGAAATGCATTTATTGGATTGTTAGAGGAGTATGTCCTATCCGATTTTTCAGTTCCAGAGAAAGTGTGTATAAAAGAGTTATTGAAAAACTCAAATGCAATTGTAGAGAGTTGGTTACAGGGAGATATCGAACAAGCTAAAAAACTTGCAAGTTCGTTTGCTCTCAATATTGAAGGAGAAATGAATGAGACGAATTCGTGAAAATACCTATGAAGGGATGTATATACTACGTCCAACACTTAGTGATGATGCTAGAGAAAAGGCCCTTAAGAAGGTTACTTCCTTGATAGAGTCTTTAGGTGGCAAACACAATAAAACGATTAATTGGGGAAGAAAGAAAATGACCTATGACATCAAAGGATGTCGGGAAGGGCACTATTACCTTATTTATTTTTCTATTCCAGCTAACGCAATTGATGAAATGATTCGAGAGAATCATCTTCATGAGGATCTCCTTCGATTCATGCATTTGGTGATTGAAGCAGTTCCCGAATCAGATGAAATTGCGTTCCCACAAATTGTTCAAATAGAGAGGTAATAATGCGCAAATATTCTTCACCAATGAATAATGTTGGAAATATGAAGCCAAAAAAATGCCCTTTTACTGCAGCCCGAGTAAAGGATATTGATTATAAAGATGTGGAGACATTAAAACTGTTCGCCACAGAAAGGGGAAAAATTCTTCCTCGCAGGATTACTGGGGTATCAGCCCATTATCAAAGAAAATTGACGAATGCGATTAAGAGAGCTAGGCAAATGGCCCTAATGCCATTTGTAGCGAAAGATTAACAGGGAGAATGAACCACTATGAAATATCAGATACTGTTATTAGAAGATGTACTGAATCATGGCAGAAAGGGAGATTTAGTTTCCGTTCCACCAGGATTTGCTAGAAATTTTCTTCTTCCGCAGGGAAAGGCTCTTTTAGCTTCGCACTCAACAATAAAAATGAGAGAAAAGCTGCAAAAAGAGAGAGCTGAGCAAGCAGAAAAAGATAAAGTAACTTCTTTAGCTCTTGCAAGCAAATTAAAAGGTGTTGTTCTAGAAACTGTAGTAAAAGTAGATCCAGATGGACATCTATATGGATCAGTAACTATAGCAGACATTGTAGAAATTCTAGCAAAAGAAGGTTACGAAGTAGACAAGAAGTATATTGCGCTTCATCACCCGATTAAATTGCTTGGAAATCATCATGTGCCGCTTAAACTTCCAGAAGGGATTGAAGCTTCTGTGGGGCTTACTGTAAAACCTGATAGAGAGATTAAGAAAAAAGCAGGGCTAAAAGAAGAAGCGCCTGTTTCTGACCCGATCGACCAGGTTATTGATGTGATAGAAGAGATCGAAGGAAATTCCTAAAATCAAAGTTTATTACTCCTCTCTTGTGTATTCAGGAGAGGAGTTTTTTCTTTCTTCATATTCGAAGAATTCGTAACGTGTATACCAAGGTATTTCTTAGGCGGTATAGACAGTGGTCAGTTTAGTTCAGGCGTTTAATCGCCTTCAGTCTGTGAAAATTCTTGTAATTGGTGATTTGGTCTTAGATCATTACACAATAGGGCTTGTGAACAGAATCTCTCCTGAGGCACCTGTTCCCGTTTTGCATGTCCTCAGAACAGAATCGATTATTGGGGCTGCAGGAAATGTAGCATCTAATTTGCTTGCTTTGGGGAGTGAAGTGACTCTTGTAGGGCAGATTGGAGATGATAAAGTTGGGGTAGATTTTATTGAATTAATGCAAAAGATGGGGCTCTCAACGAGGGGAATCTTTACGCAAAATGGGATAAAAACAGCTCTAAAAAATCGATTTATCGCTCAAGGTCAGCAGTTAATGCGGGCAGATTATGAAGAGTTTTCTCCAATTTCTTTTGAAATAGAGAAAAAGGCAAAAGAATTTATTCAAAAAGAAATCGGGCAGATGGATGTTGTAGCCATTTCTGATTATGGAAAGGGATTTCTTTCTACATCTTTGATTCAGTTTGTAATTCAAGAGGCATCTAAATTCGGTA
>JBIIKD010000049.1:0-8879 GCA_044233345.1 Chlamydiia bacterium | reverse complement strand
CTTGTTGTAAATGGATCTATTGCAAATACTCTTTATACAGCAGTTGGCACGTTTCTTAAAGGAACTGGAACGATTATAGGTGCATCAAACATTCACGGAACACTCTCCCCTGGAAATTCTATTGGGACCCTTTACTTTGGATCTTCTTTAACATTAGGATCGGACAGCACTCTTTCTATTGAATTAGAACCAACAAGCACTTCATATATAGTAGCCAACACCACAACTCTTCAAAATGGCACTTTAGAGATCACCCCGGATGAAGGAACCTACAGTATTGGAACAGAATATACTATTTTATACTCCCCCTCTATTTTAGGAAACTTTAGCTCGATCATTTCTCCTCCAAAAGTCGTTTTTGATATAGGCTATTATCCAACATCTAAAATTGTGATTACCTTACGGCAACTCCCTATCCTTAACACAAACGATCTCTCTGGAAATAACCTAGCGGTTGCAAATTATTTAAATTTCATTAATTTACCATACCGATCTGAATTTACAACACTAGCACTCCTCTCTAACGAAGACCAAGCAAAGGCACTTCTTACACTCAGCCCATCTAGAAACTCCTTCAATACATTCACGATTGATCAAAACATGTTTTTAGTAAGCAATATTGTTTCCTCTAGGACGATAGAAAACCGCACTAAAAAGCACCTCTACGAAATGAATCAAAAAAACTTCCAAAGTGAGGGAATACTTGTATTAGCAAACGATAGCCGAGAATCTTTAGCGGAAGAGATTTGGCTTACGGGACTTATCGATAGAGATCAAAATCCTACAACACCAAAAGAAGTAGATGTTTCTTTTGACACCCAATCAAATGTCTGGTTTACCCAATTTGGAGAAATTTTCACCCAGCAAGAACAAAATCAAAACCCTGAATTTGGAGTTCTTTCTGGTGGGGTGATGTTTGGATTTGATCAATGGAGCGTAGAAAATGGATTGTTTGGAGGAGGGATTTCTTTTGTAGGATCTAATATTCTTGAAGACCAAAATTTTGGAAGCAGCACCCTCCAAGGTCTTTATCCAACAATCTACGCCTCTTTATACTCAGGTCACTTATTTCTCGATATGGCCCTTTGGGGAGGGATCAATTGGGTACAAAATGAGAGAAACATCTTTTATTCAGGCTTTGATCAAACAGCTGATGGAAATTACATCTCCTATGCATTCAATCCACATATTGGGGTTGGATTTAGCTTCGATTCCACATGGGTTACTTTTGAACCTTTTATAAGTGCCGACTGGGTAAATAATTTCGACGATAGCTACAAAGAAAAAGGTGCAGGAATCTATAACTTAGAGATCAACTCTCGGTACTCCTCTATGCTTCAAGCAGAAGGAGGACTAAACACCTACTGGAGCCACGCTTACAGAAATACTCTTTTAACGATTATCGGAAAACTAAGCTACATCTATAGACAACCCTTCTCCACAGGATCGATCAACTCCTCTATTATTGGCTATCCAGGCTCTTTTGATGTAATCTCTTTCACATACTCCGATAGTCTTTTCTCTCCAAGCCTTGAGCTTTTTTGGAAGACTCGCCGTGGATACTACTTCTCCCTCCTGTATGAAGGAGAGTTCAACTCTAACTACATTTCGAATGAACTCGCCATCAAAATTGGCCGCCTATTTTAAAACCCAATTGCCTACGTACCCGCTCTAAGCGCGTAAGCGAAACAAGGAGGATATCACCTGAGCTTCTCGCCAAGGGGAAATACCCTTGGCTTCGCTTCAATGATTCAAAACCCATCTACCTCGACGACGTCTGGAGATAAAATAGGTAGTCAATTGGATTTAAATGACTATAATTAGGATTTTCCTGAAAAAAATGCATTAGATGAATCTCTTGAAGAATCCTCCCTTGGCCTAGATGGCACAATTACTTCTACTACTTCTTGTCTAGAAGGGCCAAACAAAATATCTTCAGAATCATATAATCTTTCAGGCAAACTACGTTCGTTTAGACTAATATCTCTCCTTATTTCTTCTACAAGAAGATTGTGACAACCTTCAATAATTAATCCAATATTTTTAACAAAATGATCAAAAGCAAGAACTTGTTTATGATTTACTCGAAATTGCCCCAATTGAACATTTTTTATAAGTTCATTTATCTCTATTTGTTCAATAAAATTTTCAGTCATTCCATTTTTTGATTGTAATAGATCTATATTTTCAGAAGAAACTATAAAAAATTCTGCCCCCAAAGTAATAAAGGCATCATCTGTGTTATTTTTATGATCAACTAAATTAAAAGATCTATCTTCACTATTTTCTAAATTAATTTTATATTTCAAACACTCTAATTCTAATTGAACAACACTTTCAGAAGTTGATAGACGAGCTTGATCTCCCTTTGAATTCAATAAGGGACCACTTTCTAAGAAAGAGATCTCTTGAACTTCTTCAGAAGAAAGAGATCTAGCTACAAATACTTCAATAAGAGACTCCTCTCCAATTCTTCGTGTAACCGTCAAAGGAAACTGCACATCAATTCGATTTTCCCCTCGATTCAATAAATATAACCCAAGCGTTAAGGCCTCTTTTCCTACAAATTTACCTGTTGGAACAGGACAAAAATCTTTATTTTGTTTAGCCTTAAATAAATCTGTCTTTCGATTAAATACCTCTAGATCAAAATTAGCCATTCCATTATCCATTATACAGAATGGAGAATACTCAGCTTCTTGAGTAGCTAAATCATCCCAAGTAGTTCCTGAATTTAAAAGAGAATTTGGAGGAATAGGTAAACCCCTTGAATCGAAAGAAACTGTTTCAATAAAACACTTTTCAGAAAAAGCGTCAGCATCAGCTATCATTTGTCTATTAATCATTCCTTCCGGAAGATTCTTCACAAGCTTTTCAAGTTTTGCATTCCTTCGAGAAAGATCCATCACTCGCCCACTTAATTTATTTGTGTTCAATCTTTGATCAACCTCTCGAATAAGCATCTGACGCATTTGAATAAATAAATCAGCTACATGAAGTTCTAATTCCGAAATTTTTTGTTGCATAAGACGATATGTTTCTTCTTCTAGAAGTGCATCTTTTTCTCTAATGTTAATTTCTTGTTCTAAATTTTGAACTTTTTCTTTAAGACTAAGTGATGCTGCATATTCCTCATCAAGCTGCTGCTGAAGAACTTCAATAATAGCTTGTGCATTTTCGTCCACTCCAAAAGCTTTATTTATTTGATCTGATTGTTCCGGATTTCGATTTACTTCAGAGACTGAAGTAGTTGACTCTTCTAGCGCTCTGTAATTCAATGAGAGATCGAATCTATCTTGAGAAGACCGATTATTAGCTGCATCCATATAAATACCTTTTATTAAAATTAACCGCTATTTCTAATGAAAACTTAATATTAAATTAAATCTGTAGGCTGCCGTTACATACTGCCCTTTGATCTTTTCATCATAATCCACAAATTCAATATCAGCATTTAGCTCTTTTGCAAGCTCGATAAAAAATTCGCGGGAAAGGAAAAGATGATCGAGAGAGACATTTGGCACTGTATAATCACTAGTCGAATGAGTATTTTTTCTTTGAAGTTGCGCTACATCTCTTTTTGCTTCATCATTGATTTCTCCAAGAAAAAGCTTTCCACCACTTTTTACAATACTTGCCATATTTTTCACTGCTTTCTTCACGTCTTCTTCTGAATTAAAGTAAAGAAAGACCCCGTAACTTATCGCTAAATCCACTTTTGCGCTACGAGAGATCTCTTTTGGAAGATCTAACGTGATATCCTGAACCCAAAAAGTTCCTTTTGGAAACATCTTTTTAGCGATCTCTATCATAGATGAAGCGTAATCACACCCATACACTTCAATATTTGGATACGCGTGCAAAAATTGCTCAATAAACGCCCCGGATCCACAACCAAAATCACATATAGCCCCTTCAGCCGGCATATCAATTTTTGCAATAAAGCCCCTGACCATCTCTTCCCATACATTCTTTTCAATTGCATTGTAGCCATTGACTTCATGAAGAGAGGATACAGCAACAACTCCTCTTTCCCCTTTTTTACTCCAAATAGTCTGCCAACTCTGATTCCTTTCCTCTCCCAAAAGACAACCTAAAAAACCACAAAACATGACTAAACATCTCATATCTATCTCCAAATAAATAGGATGATGATACGGATCCCCTGTGTTGATTTCCAGAAAAATCATAAACTTAAATTTATATAGAGACTAATTCTAAAAAAATCATCCTTTGATTAAGATGATTTAAACCCAATTGCCTACCTATTGGGGTTTAAGTGGTATCACGAAAGCACTTTTTAAAGACCAGAAAAGAAAGATCGGTATTACGATCCTGATACCAAGCGGCATCAGAATATTTCCTGTAAGGCTGCTTTACATGTTTGTAAAGTATTAAGTCATGAGAGCGTAAGAGTGAGAGATACTCTGAAAGCTCTCGATTATAAGTGGGAGGCATTTGATTTGTACGCCAGTTTCGACCAAGCATTTCCACTAAAATAAGCCACTTACAACGAATGTTTTTAAGGGCTAAATCTAGCGTTTGATCGCTCATATGAAGAAATACATTATAAGCGAGATAAAGATCGGCAAAATAAGGCTCTTCTTTCACATGATCAAAACGATACTGAGAAAACTTCTTTCGAGCCATTTCAATCGAATTAGGATCTACATCTATTCCAAGGTACTCTTTTGGATCAAAGCTTTGACTCATTCTCCCATGACCACATCCAAAATCGATAACGCTTTTATAGCCAACTTCATCAGAAAGCTCACGTATCTTATTCGTAACGTCAAACCCCTCAGGGAACTCTATTTTACTCTCAACACCCATAGCCTTACCATATGGATGCCTCCCTTTTTCGTCTATAGATATGAATAAAATAGTTTAAATCTATTTTGTACCACTAAGTCCTGTGCCACTACTTCCTCCACTAGAGATCCCCGAGCCAGAACTACCTCCAACACTCACCCCATCCCCAGGGTTATTATTGATCGCAACAGAGTAAATAATACCTCTAGAATTTGGAATTCCTGTAATCTCTGTCGCGACTCCTTCTGAAACGCTATACGCAAGTGGGATTTCTTCCTGAGAAGAGTTCTTATGCCCCACTAAAATCCCATTCTCACTATCGTTGATCGCAACAGAGTAAATAATACCTTCAGAATTTGGAATTCCTGTAATCTCTGTCGCGACTCCCTTTGAAACGCTATAGGCAAGTGGAATTTCTTCCCCAGAAGAGTTATTATAATACTCTCCCCCTAAAATCCCATTCCCACTATTATTGATCGCAACAGCCTTAATATCACCTTGAGAAGTTGGAATTCCTGTAATCTCTTTTGCGAATCCTCCTGAAACGCTATACGCAAGTGGAGCCAAAGAAGTACCTCTATACATTCCCCCTAAAATCCCATTCCCAATATTATTGATCGCAACAGAGTAAATAACACCTTCAGAATTTGGAATTCTTGTAATCTCTGTAGCGACTCCGTCTGAAACGCTATACGCAAGTGGAATTTCTTCCCCAGAAGAGTTATTATACCACCCCCCTAAAATCCCATTTCCATTATTGTTGATCGCAACAGCCTTAATATCACCTTGAGAAGTTGGAATTCCTGTAATCTCTGTCGCGATTCCGTCTGAAACGCTATAGGCAAGTGGAAACGAAGAATTATCTTTATAATACTGTCCCCCTAAAATCCCATTCCCACTATTGTTGATCGCAACAGAGTAAATAATACCTTCAGAATTTGGAATTCTTGTAATCTCTGTAGCGACTCCGTCTGAAACGCTATAGGCAAGTGGAAACCAAGAATTATCTTTATAATACTGTCCCCCTAAAATCCCATTCCCACTATTGTTGATCGCAACAGAGTAAATAATACCTTCAGAATTTGGAATTCCTGTAATCTCTGTCGCGACTCCGTCTGAAACGCTATAGGCAATTGGAATGGCGTTCCCAGAAGAGTTATTATACCACCCCCCTAAAATCCCATTTCCATTATTGTTGATCGCAACAGCCTTAATAATAACTTTAGGATTTACAACAATTCCCTTAATGGGAGTTGCCACTCCAGAATTTACACTATAGGCGATAGAGTTATTAATACCCACCCCCCCCAATAGTATATTCGAGTTAGAATAAAGAAATACCGTAGATAGAGCGGAAAGAAAAAAAATAAAAAAATTCTTCATGAGCAAACACTATCAATTTTTTTATTTTACGATCTATTAAAAATTTGATCTGCAATTTCTCTATGGCCTGATGGATAGGGAAGATTTTTTAGCTCAGATAACAAAACCCACTTATATCCAATCAGATCAACGGCTTTTGAGGTTGTGTAGTGGGTGGGATGAAGATAGACTTTATATTTTGTGAAGGAGTGTATTTTTTCCCCCAATGGAGTCACAGTCGTAAGAGAGATTCCGAGCATCTTTTCAAGATCTTTTTTTCCCTTATCCCCTTCAACATAGGGAAATTCATAAAGACCTTCCATGATTTTTCCTTTTGAAACACGCTTTACAAGAATCTTACCTTCACTTTCAATACAACCAACAATTCGATGAAGGAAAATTGTTTTCGCTCTTTGCTTCAGAAAAGGAAATTCATCGACGCAATCTTCTTTATAAGCCTTACATTCTTTTTGAAGAGGACAAAGCTCACACAAAGGGGTTTTTGTACAAAGTAAAGCGCCAAGCTCAATAAGCCCCTCCATTGCAATAAAAGAGCCTTCATCAGGAAGTGCTTGAAGAAGTTTCTCCTCTATTTCCTTTTTCTGATTTGTTGCAAAAAACCGGGAAAGAACACGGGTTACATTTCCATCAATCGCGGCAGCTTTTTTTTCAAAAGCAAATGAGAGTATAGCCCCAGCTGTATAAGGGCCAATGCCTTTAATAGAAAGAAGCTCCTCCTTTGAATCTGGCAGTGCACCTTGAAATCTTTCTAAAACTTCCACTGCTCCAGCATGCAAATTTCTGGCCCTTGAGTAATACCCAAGCCCTTCCCACGCTTTGATCACATCCTCTTGTTTTGCTTTCGCCAAATCGTTTAAAGTAGGAAATTTCTTCATCCATCGTTCAAAATAGGGGATGACAACAGTTGCCCTTGTTTGCTGAAGCATCACCTCAGACACCCAAACACGGTAGGGAGTTTTTTCTTTCCGCCAGGGAAAATCCCTTTGAATCTTTAGAAACCAATCGATAACGTTTTGCATAAGTTGCCTAAAAAAGTATAAGAAACGGACAAAACTTGCACCAAATTCCTTTTCCCTCTAGGGTATAAATTATAACGTAAGGAGAAGAGATGGACATTTCAGAAATCCTTGAAGAAGAACTCTCTTTCCTAAGACAAATCTTATCTAATTTAAAATTAGAGGAAACTGCTTTAGTTACAGGAAATCATGCTTGGGTTAAGCAAATCTACGAAGAGCGATTAACCATTCGAAAGCTTTCTCAAGAAAAACGAAAATTAAGAAAAGTTTGGTTAAAAAACACACCGATTTCTAAAGAAAAAATAGAAGAGACATCTCAACTAGAACAGATTAAAATTCTAAATACAAAAATTGTAGATCAAGTAAAAACCAATCACAATTTAAAAGAACAAAATCAAAGTCCTCTAGTTCCAACACCTACAAAGAAAAAGAAGAAAAAGTCCTTGCTCTTAGAAGAAGAGCCCAGTTAATTTAATACCATGACAGACAAGGCATGCGCACTTCTTTTTGGTTTTGATCTACACCATGTAGATCACATAGCTCCTTTAGCACATTTTTTATCGATTCCTTTGATTGTAACGGAATCTTCTATCAAAGATTGTATTGAAAAGCACTACCCTTCAATGCAAATTATTCTAAAATCACCCCTTGAATTTGCTGCGTACATCTTAGATAGATTTTCCCTTCTTTTTACAACGCTGCCAAGACAAATGATTGATCCTCTCTTTTTTTTTGATGAGCAAAAACATCAAAAAAAAATGCATACGTTTTGGGTTCCTCATGGAAATTCAGACAAAGACAACTTAGGGGCCTTAACAAAAGAAAAGCTTCTTTTGATCTACGGAAAACAAATGGAGGATACTCTAAAACGGCACGGCATTTTGCAACGCACCTATAAAACGGTAAAAATGGGGCAGCTTCGCTACCATTATTTTGATCTTCATCGCTCTTTTTTTAAACCGATTACACTTCCTAAAAAACAAAAAACCATTCTTTATGCACCCACCTGGGGAAACAGCGACCTTTATAAAGACCTAGAAATCCTCTTAAATACAGTACCAGAGAATTACAATTTAATTGTAAAACTTCACCCTAATACCTCCTTTCATCTGAATATAAAGAAAAAAAAAGAAAACGTACTTTTTTTAGACCTATATCCTCCAATTTTCCCCCTTTTAGAACAGGTGGACTACTACGTTGGGGATCACTCCTCTATTGCCTATGATTTTCTTCGCTATGAACGCCCTCTCTTTTTCTTTTCAAATAAAAAAACCCCCATTCACTTTACAGGAAAAACAATC
This sequence comes from Chlamydiia bacterium, assembly GCA_044233345.1. Classification (GTDB taxonomy): domain Bacteria; phylum Chlamydiota; class Chlamydiia; order Chlamydiales; family 2-12-FULL-49-11; genus JBIIKD01. The sequence continues at coordinate 367 of JBIIKD010000049.1, read as the reverse complement.
CTCTCAAAGGATCTTTTTCAAGAAATCGAAAAAGCTGACACCTATCAAGAAGCGCGAAAAGAACTTTATCAATATGCTTTTAAGAAAGATGTAGATTTTACCATTCTACCTAAAGAAATTGACTTTACCTGGAGAAGCTTTCTTGAAGCCTGTAGCGTTGATTAGCGGACCCTTTATCCATCATGTTGACCATTTAGCGCCACTTGGAGATCTTCTGGGATTTCCCCTTATCGTAGATGACGAAACAACCTACGAAATAGCTAAATACTACTATCCAAACCTAAAGATTGAGCTTTTAAATCTAGATCTTAAATCTCTCGCTAACACCTTTAATTTCTTTATACTCTCTACCAAATACGCCTCTCGA
>JBIIKD010000003.1:0-31626 GCA_044233345.1 Chlamydiia bacterium | reverse complement strand
GTGGTTTAAAGTATTCTCTTAGGGCAGAAGCAAAGACCTTTCTTTCTTCACTATTCCCGATCGAATTGATTAAAAGGGTGGTGTTTTTTAATCCAATTGCGTTGTAAAAATCAAGAAGCATAGCAATCGCTTCTGCGTCAGAAAGGGGCGTTGACTCGCCAAGAAGCTCAATTCCGAATTGGCTAAATTGTCGATAGCGGCCTTTTTGAGCTCTATCATAACGCCAACAAGGGCCTAAATAAAAAAATCGATTGTCTGAATGTTGATACAGGCCATTTTCTATATAGGCGCGAATTACAGATGCGGTGATTTCAGGGCGTAGTGATAACATTCTTCCGCCGCGATCTTCAAATGTATACATTTCTTTCGAGACTACATCAGATTCTTCACCAGCAGTTCTTGTAAATACATCAGTATATTCAAAAACAGGGGTAACTATTCGCCTAAATCCATAGCGATTCGCTAAAGAAACAGCTTCTTTTTCAAAAAACCACCAAAGGGATGGATCTTTCCACCCTTCATCGGGGTTTTCGTATAGGTCGTAGCAACCTTTTACACGTTGATATTTCATGTGAGCAGTTTATCTGATTATGATGTCATCTGCAACTTTTTTGTTTAGGCGTCGCAAGAGAGGTGTTTGAGTACCGTCGTAAGAGAGGTAATCCAAGCGCTAAGGGTGCTTTTTTCTTTTAGAAGAAGGGTTTCTTCGTGGAGTTTGGATAGAAGATCGATGAAGGGAAAGGGAAGCCATTTTTCACCAGCGTACTGATTGAGGTAGTAGCCAAATGTGTGATCACTTTTTTCTGGGTATGTAACTGCTGAATAAAGAAAAGACTTTAATTTTCGATAGTAGGCTGGAGGAGTGCGTTGCTGTCGATTCATACTTGCATACTCATTTAAAGTAAGCCAAGCTTGAGAGAGTTCTTCCGCAAATAGATAGTTTTCACTAATATTTGCTTTTTTTAGTTGCTCTAGAAGAGAGATGAATTTCTCTACTGCCAGGTAAAGAGAGTCATTGGTATCTTCTGGTTCCTCTTTTTCTGGTTGCAAAAGTTCTTCTGCCCGCTCTTCGAGGAGCTTAAAAAGTCTGCAGGGAAAGAAATCGTTTGAGGATGAGTCTATTTGATTGAATAAAATTTCTGTTGGATGCTTTTTTTCGTTTGAGACTTTTTCGATTCTTATATTTTTTGGATCAATGTGGTCGTAATCTGATGGGGAATAGAATGTGTGCTTCAAGTTTTGATTACCTTTGTTGTTGGAGAAAAATAAATCCTTGAATTTCTATATATACTATTTTAAATTTCAAGCGCCAGGTGTCAAAAATTTCAATGCTTGAATTACTTTGTGTATATATTTGCCAGGTGTAAAAAAACAAGTTGAAGAATTGAATACAGGTTGACTTCTACTTTGGGTGTTCGTAAAATTATCACAGTGACTTCGCGGGAGTGTGTGTTTGCGATTATTTAAAATTTTTCAGCATCCACCAAAAGCAGAGGAAATAAAAGACTCTGCTGAGGTAAAGAAGCAATACCGTTATTGGCGGTGGCGCATCTTTTGCTCCATGTATGCCGGATATGTCTTCTTTTATTTGACAAGAAAAACCTTTACATTTGCTATGCCTGCAATGATGGTTGATCTGGGTTTTACGAAAACAGATCTTGGTATTCTAGGCAGTGTTCTCTATATCACATATGGTATTAGTAAATTTGTTAGTGGAGTGATGTCTGATCGGTCCAATCCGCGCTACTTTATGTCTATAGGTTTGATTTTAACGGGGATATTCAATATATGTTTTGGTTTGTCCTCGAGTATTCTCTTTTTCGCCCTGTTTTGGGGATTAAATGGGTGGTTTCAGGGATGGGGATGGCCTCCATGCGCTAGATTGCTTACTCATTGGTATTCCCAGGAAGAAAGGGGCACTTGGTGGGGAATTGGAAGCACTTCTCATAACGTGGGTGGGGCGCTTATCCCAATCATTGTAGCATTGATTATACAAACATTTGGTGGATGGCGAGAGGCGATGTATTTCCCTGGAATTTGGTGTATTGTGATGGGTTTTGTCCTTATGAATCGCCTAAGAGATACCCCGCAGTCGCTTGGACTGCCAAGTATTGAAAGATATAGTAGTAGGTCTAGTGATAGTAAAGAGCAAATTTTTAGCGAAATAGAAGATGAGAAGGAGCTTTCTAGAAAAGAACTTCTTGTGGATCATGTGTTAAAAAATAAATATATTTGGATGCTTGGATTCGCCTACTTTTTTGTTTATGTTTTGCGAACTGCAATCAATGACTGGGGCCAATTATTTCTTTTTGAAGTAAAACATTTTTCTTTAATCGCTGCTAGCGTCTGTATTTTTAGTTTTGAGGCTGGGGGTTTTTTAGGAACCCTTGCAGCTGGTTTTCTTTCTGATAAACTTTTTTCTGGAAGACGTGGGCCTATTAATGCTCTTTTTTGTCTTTTTGCGATTTTTGCTATTGGCTCTTTGTGGTTTATTCCGACAGGACAGCTAATTTTAGCGGGAATTGCAATGTTTTCAGCAGGATTTTTTGTCTTTGGACCTCAGATGTTAATTGGGCTTGCAGCAGCAGAGCTTTCTCATAAAAAGGCTGCAGGAACAGCGACTGGATTTATTGGGTGGTTTGCATACTCAGGGGCAGCTGCCGCGGGTTTCCCATTTGGAAAAGTAACACAAGATTTTGGCTGGCAACTCTCTTTTGTCCTTTTAGCTCTTTGTTCTGTAATTGCCCTTCTTCTTCTTCTTCCTCTTTGGGGTGCTAAAAAAGGGCAGGTTAAAGTGGGCTCTATTACAAAGGAATCCACTGCTTGAGCTACATCCCTCTTCATTTGCATTCGCAATATTCGATACTTGATTCTACTCTTTCCATCAAAAATATTGTAGACAAGGCTAAAGAGCACAACATGTCTCACGTTGCTTTGACTGATTTTTGCAACATGTATGGGGCTGTTGATTTTTACAAAGGGTGTAAAGGGGAAGGAATCATTCCGATTATTGGCTGCGAGATGATGGTCGCGCCTGGTAAGCGGGGGGAAAAAAAGAAAGTGGGGCTTGGTCCAGCTGGTTATCCGCTTATCCTTTTAGCAAAAAATAAAGTTGGATATCAAAACTTATGTAAATTGACATCATCTGGTTTTACAGAGGGTTTTTATTACTATCCAAGAATAGATAAAGAACTTTTAGCTTCACATAAAGAAGGGTTGATTTGTCTTTCTGGGCCTTTTTATGGGAAAATAGGAGCCTTGATTACAGCTGATGATGAAGAGGGCCTTTTAAAAGAAGTAGAAGAAATGAGCGCGCTTTTTGGGGAGAACTTCTATTTTCAGGTGGCGAGGCATAGAGGATTATCAGAAATCACTGCGTCAGAGAGCTGGCTTCAACAAAAATTATTAGATGCCGTAGAAAAAGAAGAGAAAATCCTCCAAAGATTGCAAACTTTAGGAAAGGAAAAGGGGATCGGGTGCGTTGCAACAAATGATATTCGCTATGCAGCAAAAGAGGATTGGCAGGCGCATGAAATTCTCATGAACATAAGTTCAGGAGAGTCGACTGAGATTTTAGAAAAAGATTCTTTTGGAAATATTAAACAACGTATTCCTAATCCAAAAAGACAAACCTCCTATTCGCAGGAATTATATTTTAAATCTCCAGGTGAAATGATAGATCTTTTTTCTGATTTCCCTGAAGCCATTACAAATACTCTAGAAATCGCTAAAAGATGTGATCTAAAGTTTGATTTTTCCCAAAAATTTTATCCTGTTTTTGTTCCGCCCCACTTAGAAGGAAAAGAGATTTCTCAAGAGGAGCGCTTAAAAGAGGCTGGAGCCTATTTAGAAAAGCTTTGTTTTGAAGGGATTGAAAAGAGATATTCACCAGACGCTTTACTTGAAGTGAAAAAAAAATATCCAGGAAAAGTGGCGCTAGATGTAGTAAAAGATCGTTTAGCCTATGAACTGCAGCTTATTCTTTCGAAGGGAATGTGTGACTATTTATTGATTGTGCATGATTTTATTGCGTGGGCAAAGCGGCGTAATATTCCTGTTGGGCCAGGAAGAGGCTCTGGAGCGGGCTCTATCATCCTTTATCTTATTGGAATTACAGATATAGAGCCTTTAAGATTTAATCTCTTTTTCGAAAGATTCATTAATCCAGAAAGAATTTCTTATCCTGATATCGACGTTGACATTTGTATGGAAAAAAGGCCAGAGGTTATTGACTATACTATCCGAAAATATGGCCGTGATCGAGTCGCCCAAATTATCACATTTGGAACAATGAAAGCAAAGATGGCCATCAAGGATGTCGGTCGCGTCCTCAATATCCCGTTAGCCAAAGTAAATGAAATTGCGAAGTTAGTGCCAGAAGATTTAGGGATTACGATTTCAAAAGCCTTAGAAGTCGATCCAGATCTGAAAAAAATGTATGAAACAGATGAAGAAACCAGGCGAGTCCTTGATATTGCGCAAAAAGTAGAGGGGGGCATTCGAAATACTGGAATTCACGCAGCAGGTTTGATTATCTGTGGAGATCCTCTTACAGATCATATTCCTGTTTGTACCTCAAAAGATACAGATGTTCTGGTAACGCAATATTCGATGAAACCTGTAGAGCTTGTTGGAATGTTAAAGATCGACTTTCTTGGATTAAAAACGCTCACATCGATTCAAAAAGCTGTAGAGGCGCTAAAAGAACATAAAGGAATGGAAATTCATTGGGCAGAGCTGCCTCTTGATGATAAAAAGACCTTTGATTTGTTAAATCAGGGAAAAACATCGGGCGTTTTTCAATTAGAATCTTCAGGAATGCAAGACCTCGCAAAGCAACTACATATTGATAAATTTGAGGAAATCATAGCGGTTGGCGCTTTATATAGACCAGGCCCGATGGAGATGATTCCTTCTTTTATTGCAAGAAAGCATGGGCGGGAAAAAATTGAATACGACCACGAGTGGCTTCAAGATATTCTCCAAGAAACCTATGGTATCATGGTATACCAAGAGCAAGTAATGCAACTTGCGTCTAAGCTCGCTGGATATTCCCTAGGTGAGGGGGATGTTTTACGAAGAGCGATGGGGAAAAAAGATAAAGAGGAGATGAGTCGGCAGGGAGTTAAATTTAAGGAAGGGGCTCTTCAAAAGGGAATCGATGAAAAAACAGCGATGTTGATTTTCGAGAAGGTCGAAAAATTCGCATCCTACGGATTTAATAAGTCTCATGCAGCTGCATATGGCTATTTGAGCTACGTTACAGCCTATTTAAAAGCAAATCATCCTGGAGAGTGGATGGCGGCTTTAATGACTTGTGATATGGCAGATCTTTCTAAAGTTGCCAAGCACATACGAGAATGTCAATCAATGCATATGCAAATTCTTCCTCCAGATGTAAATGAATCAGAGGGGACATTTGTTGCGACCGAAAATGGGGTGAGATTTGCTTTAGCTGCTATTAAGGGAATCGGAGAAGGGGTTGTGCAGGGAATTGTTGAGGAGAGAAAAAAGGGGGGGCTTTTTACAAGTTTAGACCATTTTCTCACTCGTTTAGATAGTTCTTTAGTAGGAAGAAAAGTAATAGAAAACCTAATTGAATCAGGCTCTTTTGATTTTACAAAATGGAGCCGAAAAGAATTAATGGGGTATCTTAATCTAAATTTTGATGCGATTATAAAGAAGAAAAAGGATCAATCTAAGGGGATTTTAGATCTTTTTGCAGGTGGGGAAGAAGAAGTTGCGAAAGAGCCTCCCAAGATTGAAGAAGAAGAAGATAAAATGGAGCGGCTTAGCAAAGAAAAAGAGCTCCTGGGCTTTTACGTAACGGGCCACCCTCTTTTAGAGTATAAAGAATGGATTCAGACCTTAGACTGTATTTCAATGGATCAGTTAGAGAAATGTGAAGATCGCGCGATTGTTAAGTGCGCTTTTGTGATAGACACTCTCCAAGTAAGAATATCTCAGCGCTCTCAGAAAAAATTCGCTATACTAACAGTGAGCGATGGGTTTGAAAGATTTGAGCTACCTATATGGCCAGAACTTTTTGAAAAGAAAAGCCATCTGCTTGAAGAAAATGCTGTTTTAGTGGGAATTGTTCAGATTGATGCAAAAGAAGAAACGATTCGCCTTAGCGCAAAAGAACTTTTTGATTTAACAAAAATAGATCAAAAAGGGGTGGAAGAGGTGAACCGAGCTCTGAAGGAAGGGGAGAAAAAAACTTTGAGTTTTGAAAAAAAGAAAAAGGAAATGGCCTTGAGTGCTCCAAAGATAGTAAAATTTAAGATAGATATCGATCAAATGCAGATGTCGCAAATTTTGCAGTTGAAGCAGCTTCTCCGTTCAACCCCTGGCGGGGATGGGATAGACCTTCTCTTTCATGGAAATGGTGAGCTAGTGGGATCTATTTCTATAGATCCAGCGACTGGAATTAAAGGAAGCGAGGAGATGATAGCTCAATTAAAAAGGCTCCCTTACACAATTGACTTAATATTGCAAGAATAGGTATTCTCAAACCCATGAAGATTTATCAATGGATTGTTTTATTTATTCCTTGTGCCACACTTTGTTTTGGCGCAAGCAAGGCACCGAGCGTGCTAGAAGAGTATAATTTAGCTTTAGGAGATTTTCAAAAGAAAAAGTGGAGTGGAGTAATTGAACATTCGAAAACAATGATCAAAGACCATCCAGCCTCTCCTTTTCTTTCTGAAGTTACCTATTTAGCTGGTGTTGCCTATTTTCAAAAGAAAGATTATGAAATGGCGGACTATTACTTTTCACAATTTTTAGATAAGTACGCTACCCCAAAATATTTTGAAGAAGCATTGGAATATAGATTTCGAATTGCTGAAAAATTTGAGGAGGGGGCAGGTCTTCACGTGTTTGGTTGGGAAAAGATGCCTCAGTGGTTGTCTGCCTGGGATATGGCTTACGATATTTACGACAAAGTAATTACCACCCTTCCTCGTCATGAAATAGCAGCTGGAGCCCTAAAAAACAAGGGGAGAATGCTCACAGCAGATGGGAAATACAAAGAAGCAATTGATTGTTATCAAATGCTGATACGTAGATTTCCAAAGCATCCATCTTCACCTGAAGCTTACCTTTCTATTGCCAAGTTATATCTTTTGGAAAGTCAGGAAGATTATCCAGGCAAAGACTTTCTTGAGCAGGCTAGATTGAATTTAAAAAAATTTCGCTATGATTTTCCTCGTGAAAATCGACTTGTTGAAGCAGAGGCTATTTTAGTAGAAATGCAAGATCGTTATGCAAAAGATCTTTGGGAGTCTGCAGAATATTATCTTCGAAAAAAGAAAGCGCGCCCTGCTATTATGTATCTAGATTCTATCGCCGAGAGATACCCACAATCTCGGTATGCTAGCAGTGCTATAGTCCAGCTTGCAAAGATAAAAAAAGAGCACCCAGAATTAGACATGCCAATAGATAAGATTATATCGACAAACTAATGAGACGTGACAAATGAAACAAGCTAAGTATCTAATTATTTCAACCCTATTTATTCTTACAGGGTGTGGTTATCAGCAAACTACAACGGCTCTTTCCTCTGCACCTATTTCGATCGCTCTTGTGAAAAATGATGAGAATGGTCTTCTTCGCGGTCAGCTCGCTCAAAAAATGGGTGAAACTAACAAATTTCGTTACTCTTCTTCAAGTAATGCAAAATATGAGCTTCTTATTGATGTTTCTGGCGATCGAATAGAGACCGTAGGACATTCGAAAGGAGTTGGAAAATCTTTAGGAAAGCTTGTCCCAACAGAGGGAAATCGCTTTATTACAGCTAAAGTAAAAGTCTTAGAAAAAGCAAGTGGTAAAGAGGTCGTTGCTCCTTTTGTTGTAACAGCCTCTGTCGATTTTGATTTTATTACCCCATCTAGTGAAGAAGATATCTATTGGAAGATCCCTAACGGCAAAAAAATAGAAACCTTGAAATATTCTTATGGGCAATTAGATGCTAAAGAAACGGCAGAAAAAGAGTGTCAAGAGCCCCTTTTTGATCGTTTATCTTCTCAGATTGTCTCAGCTCTAAGCCGCGCAAATATCAACGCATAAATTTTCTTTTCGAGATTGTTTGTCCCTGGTATACACAGTAAATGGTTATTAAAATTTCCACTTGATAGGTGTATATGCAAACTTCTTGTGTTTTTCAGGCCCATTTACGAGAGCTCGACAAAATTATGGCCTGGATAAGGGGGCAGATACAAAAAACGGATCTGAATAAAACGGAAGGGAGAAAGATGGAAATTGCGATTGAAGAAGCTGTGGTCAACGTAATTCACTATGCATATGGATCACCTCCAGGACTTTTAGAAATTAGCTCTAAAATTGATGAAAAGAAAAATCATTTGATTTTTCAATTACGTGATCAAGGGGTTGCTTTTAATCCTGTTGAAAAAAAGAAAGAGCCTGACATGGAAAGTTCTGCAGCTGAAAGGGATGTTGGTGGACTTGGAATCTATTTCATGTGTGAAATGACAGACGAAATCCATTATGAACGGCAAGGGGAAAGTAATGTGCTAACTCTTGTTAAAGCTATTTCTGCGTAATCGAAGCTATTTCTTCTTCTGTGTCAATCACTTCTGTTAAAAAATGACGAAGAACTTTAAGCACATATTTAGGTGTGTTATAAGCCCCGCGAGTCGAAAAAACAAGCTCTAGGCGTGGAACATCTTTGTGAACTAAAGAAATAAGAGTCATTGTAGTCGGTACATCGTCAATCACTTTTGGTACAATCCATACAACAAATTGATTGTTAAATAAAGTTACTTTTTCTTGATTTTCAATTACATGAAAGTAAAATGGAAATTGCGACTGAAGTTCTTTTTCTTCTTCTGGTGTTTTGTTAAGGAGATCGAATTTTTTTAATAAATTCAGGTCCACCTCAACGACCCCATCTTGAAGCCATTTTGCAAGATCTCCGATATAGCTATTATAAGCTTTTTCAAGTTTCTGAGGATTCAACATCTAAGGACAACTCCAGCGTAATGATCGACTCTTATTCCTCTTAATAAGATTGAAAGGAATTTTTTTAAACACGATTTTATAATTTTATGATCTAATTTTATTTAATAGCTTTAACCTTAAGGTAATTCAGAAATAGATTTTTTTTTAACGAAGGATCGTTAATAATCTTGGCTTATGAAGTTCGTCCTATTTTTTATCTTTTTCTTTTCTTTTTTTTCATCTCTTGTCGGAAAACCTCTTTCAGTCTCGATTGAAACTCCCCATGCAATCATGATGAATGCAGAAACAGGGCAAATCCTCTTTGAAAAAGGGGCTAGAACTCCTATTTATCCAGCAAGTACGATGAAAGTTGCAACCATTTTGAATGTCCTTGAAAAAGCATCAGATCGCTTAGATGAAAAGGTAATAGCCTCGCAAGAAAGTCTTCGTAGGGTTTCTGAAAAAGAAAAGGTGCAGTCTGGATTTACTCTCCCCCCTTATATTTTAGAGCATGATGGAAAAAGAATTGGAATACGGGAGGGAGAGATTTTTTCTGTAAGAGGGTTATTGTCAGCTACGATTATTTATTCAGCAAATGACGCTTGTAATGTTCTTGCAGACACTCTTTCCCCCAGTATTTCTGATTTTGTTTCAGAGATGAATGAGCTTGCTAAAAGATTAGGTTGTAAAAATACCCATTTTTGTAATCCCCATGGCCTTCATCAGCCAGATCATGTATCAAGCAGTTATGATATGGCTTTGATCACAAGGGAGGCGTTGAAGTACCCCCTTTTTTTAGAGCTTATCGGAGAGACTTCTTATATTCGGCCCAAATCAAAACTACAGCCGGCCAAAGAATTTTTAAAGACTCCTTCTCGTTTTGCAAACAAAGAAAGTCCTTATTATTATCCAAAAGCCACAGTTATTAAAACCGGATATCACTGGCGAGCGAAACACAATGTGATAGTTTGGGCTTCTAATGGGGAGAGAAGGGTTCTCGTAGCTCTTCATAAGTCGCCAACTGTGGAAGCTCGTCATAGAGATGCGATTGCTCTTTTTGAAAGCGCTTTTTCAGAAGCAAAAATAGAAAGGCCTATTTTTCGAAAGGGTGAAATGAAGTTTGAAAAGAAAATCCCTAAAGGAAAAACTATTCTTTCAGCAGATTTTCTTGATGATATATATTTTGAATGTTTTCCCTCAGAAGAGCCAATTTTGCATACTAAGCTCGTTTGGTATAATCTCACTCTTCCAATCCTTGCAGGAACAGAGGTGGGGGAGGTGCTCATTTTTGATGTTGCCGACAAATGCTTAAAAAAAGAGCCTATTTTCGCTAAAAAAACGGTAGAAAAAAGAAATTTTTATTGGGTTTGGTTTTTAATTTTTACCCTTGGAGTTGTAAGTGCGCTCCTTTGGGCGGTTAATTATAGAGATAAAATATTTTTTAAAATAAATAGGCTCCTTGAGAAAATTCTCGCCGCTATTAAAGGGAAAATAGGCGTTTTCAAAATATAATATCTTATTATTGAAAAGTAATAATTTTAACGCTTTTGTTTTAATTAAATCGCTATTAATATTAATCATATTTTAATAAAAATGATTGAAAAAGGATAGAAAAATGAATCCTAGTGTTTCTTCTATATCATCTTGGAATCTTTATTTTGCCCCAAAGGATGATAAAAATTGGCCTTTAATTAAGCCGCCAAAATCACGGGATTTCTACAGATTCGCTCCTTTTAAGAGCGATGACGTCTCAGAGGGCCCTAATTGGTTATCGAACACCTCTCTCTGGCCGTTAAATTTTTTGCTTTTTTTTAGGGACAATATTCTATCTCAACCAAAAGAAAAAAAGAGTGGTTTGTTAAAGCTTACCACTGTCATAGCCTTAGCATCAACAGCTGTAGTCGGCTTCACTCTTTGGCATCTTACTGAAACTATAACACGTATTGCATTAACGATAATTTTTTCTCCGTTTATTTTAGTGACTATTTCTCTTTTCAGAATGGATGTAAACAGTAAGGTTTTAGCTATGGCAAACGAGGGTTCAATAATTTTATTGCGATCTGTAGTATTCAACGTTTTGGTGATCGGGGCTGGGGTTTTTGCTGGCTACGAAATGTTAGCAAATTATAAATCTCCAAATATGGATTTGCTAAATATTATATATGTGGCTTCTTTGGGCTTAGCAAAAAAGGAATGATACGGAATAGATAAATCTGAGGTGTTGTGCAGAAACGTTTGAAAAGCAATTTAAAATAGTATAATCCCACTGTCAATTTTTAAATCTTTGAATATCAGGCCCGATCCTTTTTTTAATGTTTAAATTTCAGGCCTGACGTTTTTTTGGGGATTATTTTTTAATTCGTTCCCCGGCCATTACCCGTTGAGGTGTTTTTTGTCGTGGCTCCACCAGTTCCCCCGCTTCCATTAGTGCTTGTTCCATTTCCAGATGTTTTGCTAACGTTGTTAATTGCAACAGAAAGAATCTCTGAGGTGTTGGTGAGGGTAATTTCCGTTGCTCTTGGCATTTCAGATGACCCAACTGGGAGAGTAACGGTTGCTGCATACCCCGACCGAGTCATGGCAAACGAGTTTTGAGTAAAACCTCCAAGAATGATTTGGCCAGAATCATTGATGGCAACGGAATTAATTTCGGAAGGGAAAGGCGTGTTTGGCAAGGTGATTTGATTTGTTGTTAATTGAACCGGGTCATAGGTTGCTGCATATGCAGCACCATGGAAACCCTTTCCTCCAAGGATGATTTGGCCAGAATCATTGATGTCAACGGATTGGATCTCTTGAGGAGCCTGAGATGGATTTGAAGGAAGTTTGATTGGATATAGAGTGCTCCCTACATACCTTCCTGCATAAGCGGTGGGTTGTTGAGGGGGGCTCGAATAGGAGCGGTAACCTCCAAGGATGATTTGGTTATCATTATTGATTCCAACGGAAGTAATCGATGTTGCAACATTCATATCAGGTGATATATCTTGTGCAGTCATATTGTAAGAGTCAGCATCAACGACCCCTGCATACGCAGCGCTAGGATTGGTGGTCTTATCTCCTCCAAGAATAATTAATTTATCTGAGTTTATTGCGACAGATTTAATTTCGGTCGGTGTTGCTGGGGAAAACGAAATTGTGTTTAATCCTGTTGTTTGGTAATTAGATATTTTGGCTGCTGCAGCGTAGGCTGCTTGTGCCCCATTTAAAGTTTGGTGTCCGGCTAGAATAAAATGGCTATTGGATATTGCAACTGAGTTGATTTTAGAGGGGGATTCTATAGTAAGGGGTATTTTATTGGCGGATAGAGATTCAAAGTCATTAAAAAGTATTAGACACCCGCTTGCATAAGCGGTTTCTACCGTTTGGATAGTCTCTGATCCCCCAAAAATCACATATGTGGCAACATTGCTATTGCTATAAATCGCAACTGAGTTGATTACTGATACCTCTCCAACGTCAGAAAGGGTAATTTCAAACACCCGTCCAGATGCTAAAACTGCTGCATATGCCTGGTTATTTTTCGATCCTCCTATGAAGATTGTTCCATATTGATCAATTGCAATCGATTTGATTGATCCATTGACAGTTGTAGAAAGAATAGAAGATGCGGATGGAGGTGATTGAACGGAAACGGAGGCTGCGTAAGCTTTTTGGTGGGGGGTCGTTCCTCCTATGGCTGCGTTGTAGTTAGTTGCAGATAGAAGAATTGGGGTCGATAACAAAAAAGTTTTTAAGGTGTTTTTAAGGGCCTGAAAAAATGGCATGTTATTTCCTTTTTTTGTAGAATGGATAATTTAAGATTTGATTTTTTGATCTTCCCGTGATGGCTTTTAAAATTTTCTCGGTCGCCCGTGTTTTTAATATGGAGTTGGTTCGTTATCTGCTGGGGTTGTTTTAAATTTCAAGTGCCAGTTTTAAAAAATTTCAAATCTTGAATCACGCTTTGTGTGGAAAAGTTATTTTTAAAATAATATATATGCGGCGATAAAAATGTCTATGCAAATTTTTTGAAAAAAAAGAGGGGGATTAAGCTTTTTTGAGGTGCTTAAAGATGTATATAAAATCATCAAGAGAGAGCTCTCCTGGGCGCATTGTGGAGTTAAGGCCCCGTTTTGAGAGAATAAGATCTAAATCAGGATGGGATATTGAAGAGCGAATCATTTTTCTTTTCTTGTGAAATAGAGAGTGAACGAAGTCAAAAAATGGATCCCCATTTTCAAATGGAATAGACTGTTTTGGAATAAGCTCAATGTAGGCGCTTTCTATCGATGGCTTGGGATAGAAGTTGTTCGGGCTTATGGTGGAGAGAATTTTTACAGTGAAATAGTACTGACAAAAAATGGAAAAAGGGCCGTTTTGACCACTCCCTTTTTGGGCAATCATTCTGACTGCTAGGTCTTTTTGTACGACAAGGTGAATAAGGGAAAAAAGAGTTCTATGCTGGCTTAAGTAATTTAAAATGGGGGAGGTGATTTGAAAAGGGATGTTTGCAATAAGTTTCATTGGGGAGGGGAGAGATGTAAGTGGGGTTGTTAAAAAATCTCCCTCTATGAGGGTAAAATTTGGGGTAGAGATTGATTCTTTTAGAAAAAGAGCGAGTTTGCGATCTAATTCCACGGCGATAACTTTAGCTCCTTTTTCAAGAAGGGTAAGGGTGATCGCGCCAAGTCCGGGGCCTATTTCAAGAACGCTCTCTCCTTCTTGAATATTCGCAAAGGAAACGAGTTTTTCTAGCGTGTTCTTCTCTATAAAAAAGTTTTGAGAGAGAGACTTTTTAGGTTGAATCCCAAGAGCTGAAAATAATTGGTGTAACTCAGAAATTTTTCTTGGATCCATAAAATCTTTATTTAATCGTGCTGTTTTCGAAGATATATTGAGGTATGTTGCTCTTTATACTCCATTTTAAAGTGAAAAAAATACAAAAAATGATAAGAGTGAAGAAATCTCATTGGCAAAAAATTTGCTGTTATGACAGAATCTGAGGCCAAACATTTCGCGCCTGTGGTTCAATGGTAGAACAATAGCCTTCCAAGCTATGAGTGTCAGTTCGATTCTGATCAGGCGCTATAAAAACACAAGAAGTGGGAGAGGGAAGTTTGAGCACGACAAAGGAAAGACAGATAAAAGTTTCAATAAAGGATCTTTTGGAAGCTGGAGTCCATTTTGGACATCAGACGCATCGATGGAATCCAAAAATGAAGCGTTATATCTTTGAAGCGAGAAATGGGATCCACATACTCGATCTTGCTAAGACAATGAGCCACATAAGAACTGCTTGTGATGTAGTAGAAAAAGTAATTGAAAAGCATCAAAGCGTTCTTTTTGTAGGGACGAAAAAACAAGCCAAAATTGTAATTAGAGACTGCGCTGAAGAGTGTGGCGAATTCTATGTTGCTGAAAGATGGCTTGGTGGAATGCTCACAAATCTAGCAACACTTCGCCAATCTGTGAAAAAATTAGAGCGCATTGAGAAAAAGATTTCAGCAGGTGGAGAAGGATCCACTAAGAAAGAAATGGTCCAAATGTCAAAAGCTCAAGTAAAGCTAGACAAGAACCTTTCTGGAATTCGTTCTATGAGAAAGCCGCCAGGACTTCTTGTAATCATCGATCCATCAAAAGAACATCTAGCTGTTGCTGAAGCGCGTAAATTAAAGATCCCTGTAATGGCAGTGGTAGATACAAATTGCGATCCAGATCTTATTGACTATGTAATTGCTGGAAATGATGATGCTCTTAAGAGCAATAAAATTTTGATTCAAGCAATCAGTCAGACAATTGTTGAAAAGAAAAAAGAAATGGGTCTTCCTGTTACTGTTGAAGAAAGAGAAGAAGCTAATAAGCTTAAGAAAAATGCTTCAAAAAGAGAAGAAGAGGAAGAGGGCGCTGGAATCGAAAAAGAGCAATCTTTAAAAGATGAAGCATCTCGAGGAGATAAAGGAAGAAAAGGTCCTTCAAATAAACCGACTTCTCATAAAAGAAAGGAAGAGGATAAGGCATAATCATGACTAGCGTTACACCTGAACTGATTAAATCATTAAGAGAGAAAACTGGCGTCGGCATTGGAAAATGCAAAGAAGCGCTAGAAGAGACTAAAGGTGACGTCGAAAAAGCGATTGAGCATCTTCGTAAGGCTGGAATTGCTTCTGCTGTCAAGAAAGAATCAAGAACGACGAATGAAGGGAAAATAGATTGGTGTGAAACTCCTGAAGGTATTGCTGTTTTAGAAATGCAAGCGGAGACTGACTTTGTTGTAAACAATGAAAGGTTTACAGCTCTTCAAAAGCTTCTTGTGAAAGAACTTTCTCATCACCATGTTGGAGATTTAGAAAGCTTCTTGGCTCATAAAATAGCAGGAAGTGACAAAACTGTAGATGAATTACGAAAAGAACTCATTTCTGTCCTTGGTGAAAACATTGTTGTTTCCAGAATACTTTTTCTTCCGAAAAAAGCAGAGCTTTGTTTTGGTGTTTATTCTCATATGGCAGGGAAAATACTCTCTGTTGTTCAGATAGAAGGCGCAGAAGGGGAAGAGAAATTTGCTCGTGAAATTGGTATGCATATTGCTTCAGAGTGCCCAGAGTACCTAAAAGCAGAAGATGTGCCTGCAGAAATTATCGAAAGAGAAAAAGAAATTGGCGCAAGTCAAATTCAGGGAAATAAGCCACAAGATATCTTAGATAAGATTCTTCAAGGGAAAGTGAATGCTTTTTTTGATCAGTTTTGCCTACTCAACCAAAAGTATATCAAAGATAATGCGATTACGGTTGCGCAGTTAGTTGCAAATCGATCAAAAGAAATAGGAAAAGAACTCAAACTTACTAGATTTATCCGTTGGCATGTTGGGGGCTAAAAGGCATGGCCGAAAGGTCTCCTGCATATAAGAGAATATTGCTTAAGCTTTCAGGTGAATCGCTTGCGTCTTCTAATGGCCAAAGCATCAACTATGAAGCTTGTAAGAAAATTGCTCTTACGGTTAAAGAAATACAAAGTTATGGGGTTGAAGTAGGCGTTGTAATTGGCGGAGGAAATATTTTTCGAGGCCAACATGCAACGCAATTTGGCTTTGAGCGAACTCCTGCAGATCATATCGGAATTCTAGCCACATGTATCAATGGCTTAGCATTACATCAAGTTTTACATTCTATAGATGGCAAAGTACGGGTCATGAGCGCCCGTAATTTCGATGGAATTATTGAACCTTTCAACTGGCAACAAGCAAAGCTTTATCTAGAGAGTGGAATTGTAGTTATTTTTGTAGGGGGCACAGGCAATCCCTATTTTACAACTGATACAGCAGCTGCTCTTAGAGCTTCTGAAATGGGATCGGAGGTTCTTTTAAAAGCAACTAAGGTCGATGGCATTTATGACAAAGATCCTAAAAAATATAAAAGTGCTGTTCGATTTGAATCTCTTACCTATGAAGATGCTTTAAAGCTCGATTTAAAAGTAATGGATGGAGCTGCAATTGCTTTGTGCAGAGATAATGGAATTAAAATTCAGGTGGTTAACTTTTTTTGCCGTGAAAGCGTTATGAACGCGGTGTTAAACGGTGAGGGTGGAACGTTAATAACTGCTGCAGTAAAGGGGAAAAAAAATGCACGTAAAAGATGATACGAAACAAAAAATGAAGCAAGCCGTAGAGCATCTTAAAACAGAGTATCGCTCTCTTCGTACAAATCGCGTAAATCCATCAATGCTTGATGATCTAAAAGTAGATATGTATGGAAGTTTGGTTTCTATAAAATCGATCGCAACAGTGTCTATTCAAGAAAGACAGTTAATTATTACTCCTTTTGATCCATCTGCAAAAGCTGCCATTGTAAAAGCAATCAGTAACTCTCCTTTAAATTTAAGTGCAATGCAAGAGCAAACTTATGTAAGAGTTCCTGTTCCCCCATTAAATGAAGAGCTTAGAAAAGAGATCGCAAAACAGGCAAAGCAAAAAACAGAAGCTGCAAAGATTGTAGTTAGAGAGATTAGAAGAAAAAGCAACGAGACAATCAAAAAGCAAAAAGCAGATGGTCTCATAGCAGAAGATGAAGTGAAAAAGTTGGAAAAAATTATCCAAGAGCTTACAGATGAGCATTGCAAGGAAATGGATAAGCTTTTTCAAGAGAAAGAAAAGGAGATTTTAACGGTTTAAACAGCGAAGAAATGTTTTTTTCTTTTTTCAACAGAAAAAGTTGAAATAAAACAAGACTTCGATGTATGATGAATCCGTAAAATTTAGGCCCCATCGTCTAGTCTGGCCTAGGACACCAGATTTTCATTCTGGCAACAGGGGTTCGAATCCCCTTGGGGTCACCACGGGTCTTTAGCTCAGTTGGTAGAGCACGTCCCTTTTAAGGATGGGGTCGATGGTTCGAGTCCATCAAGACCCACACAGAGGAGTTACAATAGTAACTCCTCTTTTTTTTTATAGTCAGAGGACTGTAGATGCATTATGGTTTTTTTTTCTCTTGTTTTTGCTTTTATGCTATAGCTCTTCAAGCTGGCGTTATTGAATGGGTGGTTTCTAAAAAAGAGCGATATCTTACAGAACCTTTATGTGAAGAGGATAAAAATAGAGGGTTCCCTCATATTCTTCGATATGAATTGGCAAAGCATGGTTATGAGCTTGTAGAAAAGGGGCTAAAAGAGGCTGGAGAAGGGGATCTTGTTTTATGGAATCGGATAGGAAATAAATCTACCTATAAACGTATCTGGTTATTCAAGCAAAAAAATATCAAGCAAGTGTTCATAAATTTTGAGCCTCCTTTATATGAAGACTTTGGATTGACTCCAAAAATAGTTAGATTATTCGATCATCTGTTTACATGGAATGATGGGATAAAAAAAAATGAAAAGGTACATAAATTCTATTATCCAGTAAAAGCTTTAATGGGATTAAATCTTCCTACATTTGAAGATCGAAAAATCTCTGCTATGGTTCTTTCAGATCATGAAAGCGATGGTTCTAACGAGCTTTATTCAAAAAGAAGAGAGCTTGTTTCTTTTTATGAAACGCTTTCTGATGGAGAATTTTTTTTTCATCTTTATGGAAGAAAATGGAACAAAAAAGGGAGAAATCTTAAGACCTATCAAGGAATTGCAGTAGATTGTATTGAAACATTACAAAGATATCGTTTTGCCTTTGTTTTTGAAAATTGGTCAAATGATGTGGGATATATTACAGAAAAGGTTTTTTGTGCCTTTTCTGCAGGAACTGTTCCTATTTATTGGGGGGCATCTAATCTCTCTACATACATTCCAGCGGATTGTTATATTGATGGAAGAAAATTTGCGTCTTTTCAAGAAATAGATGATTTTATGGCTGTGATGACAAAAGAAGAGTGGTGCGCTTATCAAGAAAGAATTCGAGTCTATTTAGAAAGTGAAAAAGGGGATCTTTTTTCCCCTAAAAGAGTTGCTAAATTAGTTGTACAAGAAATTTTAAAAAGTTTAGAGGATTATAATTCTTTAAAACCGATCTGCTTCGATGACGTCTGGAGATGAAATAGGTAGCGAATTGGGTTTAAATTTGCATTGATAGTTTGGGGTGAAGCCCATCTTTGTTTTTCTCTCTTCTCATAAAAAATTGAGTTTGTCTCGCTTTTTTAAAGCGAGACAAACAATTCTTAACCTAGGATGTTTCAATAAGGACGGGTGTTTTTTCTCGTATAAAAAAAGCGGCAATAAAAGAAATGGCAAATCCAATAGGAAATATAGAAAAAGCAGAAAGGTAGCTAGAGATTGTGTAGAGTGGAGTTCCTCCAATAGTTTTTCCATCCCATCCAGCGTCTAATAGCATGCCAGAAATAGGCTGAGCTAGCATTGGAAGACCCATGATAATTACTGCGGCAACTCCCATTGAGGTGCCTGTAAGGTAAGGGGGATTGTTTTCTGTAATTACGGGGTAGCCCAAAATTTGTGAACTGGAAAAAAGACCGAGAAGGAAAAATAGAAGGGTAAGAATGCTTTCTGTTGGGTGAGGTAATAGGAGTATGGCTAGCATAACAATAAAGGAAAAAAGAGCCCCTAAAAGCATCCAAGGACGTCTAAGTGAGGTGGAATCAGATAGAAAGCCATATAAAGGAGATCCTACAATGGTTCCCATGCAAATCATGCTAACAATAAAAGATGCATGAGATAGAGAAATGCCGTGAATTTGTGTAAGGAAAAGGCTTCCCCAGACAGCGCCAAGGACCATTAGAGGGAGATTTGTTAAGCTTGTATAAATCCCTGCATAGATGTTTTGTAGATTAAAAACCGCCTCTTTAATCCCTGCCCAAAAAGAAATATCAACGCGATGATCTCTTCGTTTTTCTACTTCTTTTGGACTGTCTTGAACAAACATGTAGACTAAACCTAAAACAAATATTCCAAAGGAAGCATCAATCCAAAGAGCAGCTCTCCAAGAGAAGGTTTGAGCTAGGAGAGAAAAAGGAGATTGGGCGACAACTCCGCCAAGCATTCCGATAGTTACCACCATTCCTACAATAAAGGCTTGTTTATGAGAGGGAAACCATCTAGAAACAAGCATTAGACAAGGAAGGAAGCAAAATGCATTTCCAATTCCTGAAAGAAAGTGAGAAATCGATGCGGTAAGTAAATTTTGCGAAAAAGAAAATCCAATTGTTCCAAGTATGCAAAGAACCATAGCAAAAAGAATCACTTTTCTTGTGGAAAAGCGATCTAAAATAATCCCTGCGGGAAGAAGAAAAATCACATCTGCTAAAAGGTATGTGGCACAAAGGTTGCCAAAACTAGTCCCATTTAATCCAAGGTCTTTGATCAAAAAGGGGGATATAGCATTCATCATATGCATTTGAATCAGCTCATAAGCGAAAAAAAGGGCTGCAGAAAAGCAGATTAAATAGGGGGTAATTTTATTTTTCCAAGTCATTTGCAACCTCTGCATATGTTTTAAATTCTTTGATACTTTGTTTATAGCACTTCATGCATTGAGAGACGTAACTTTCATTCCCTCCAATTTGCACTTGATTGCCTGCGGTTACAGGATTTCCATTCGCATCAATGCGCATATTCATTGTTGCTTTTCTTCCACAATTGCAAATAGTTTTAATTTCAATCAGTTCTTCTGCCCAAGCAAGGAGATATTTGCTCCCTTCAAAAGGTTCAGCTAAAAAGTCAGATCTAAGACCGTAACAAAGTACTGGAAGAGAAAGTTCTGTTGCGACTTCTGTTAATTGTGCTACTTGTGCTTTTGTTAAAAAATGCGCTTCATCAACTAGAATGCATTTTAAATTGTTCATAATATTTTTTTTCTCTTCAATGAAAGTAAAAAAATCAAAGGTATTAGAGAAAGGGATCGCATCTTTTTTAAGTCCAATTCGAGAATAGACAAGTGTAGTCTCAAATCGAGTATCGATTTTAGGGGCAAAAAGGAGTGTTTGCATCCCTCTTTCTAAATAATTGTAACTTGCTTGTAGTAACGTAGTGCTTTTCCCTGCATTCATTGCAGAGTAATAGAAGTAAAGCTTTGCCATGATTCCTCAGGATAAAACGGGTTTTGCAGAATATACCGAAGCGAAAAGACAAACGCAAGAAATATTGGACTTGAATTTTTAAATAGGTCTAATTCTTGTAAAGAAAAAAATTTGCTAACTCCAGGTCAAAAGGGGTAGTAATTTTGAAATTGAGGGGAGAGCCTAGAACGATTTGTATCGGATGACCCAACTCGTGTACGAGGGCGCAGTCGTCAGAGACATTGGTGCGCTTTGTTTTTTGATGGGCCTCAAGAATAAGTGGGTAGGAGAAACTTTGAGGGGTTTGCCCAAGGTAGGAAATTTTTCTGTCGAGAATTTGTTCTACAAGGGTGGTGTGGGAGGAATTAATGGTGTCTGGTGATGGTATGCAAGTGTTAACAGCATGGTATTGTAAAACAGCATCGATGTTTCTCTTAAGAATTTCATGGGTGATAAATGGTCTTGCAACGTCATGGATAACGACGAATTTTGTTTCTTTTTTGCAGGAAGAGAGACCAATAAAAGAAGATTCTTGGCGTGTTTCCCCGCCTTGGACAATTCGTACGTTTGAAGGGAGGGGTCCAATAGAGGGGATATTGGACACTAAAATAATTTCATCAAAGTATAAAGAAGAGGAAAAAGTGGCGAGAGAGTATTCATAAAGAAGCTTTTTTCCAAGAGGCAAAAATTGTTTGGGAGTGGACTCTCCGATTCGGAGGCCTTGGCCGCCCATCAACAAAATAGCTGTACAATCTTTCATGAAATGGTTAGGGTAGCATTTTTCAATTTTTGGTGGATTAGTTCTGCTCTTTTATGTTGGATTTCTTCTTTAGAAAGGTCTTTCATTTTGAGATTTTCTAATAGGTGGGCTCGTCTGATTTGAAAAAAAAGTTCATGAAAGAAGAACTCTTCAGCTCCTTTGACCCAGCCAAGCTCTTTGGCTAAATGGATAAGGCTGAGGGCAGAAAGTGCTTCTTGAAGTTGTAGTTGGTAGGAGTGAGCTAGAAGACCAAAAGCGCGGCATACTTTATCTTTTAAAAGAATTTCCCCTTCAGGAGGTAAAGAGGTGCGTAGATTTTTTTCCTCTTGAGCTAATTTTTGTGCGATTCTTTCGACTGTTTTTACAATATCTTCTTCTGTTGTTCCTAATTTATAGCGATTTTCTACTAAAACAATATCGGCAAGGTAGGTGCTGTCTTTCCCAAGGCCATAAAAAAGGACCTCTTCTGTGAATGGGTTTATGATATCAGAAAAGCAGTCTAAGGCAATAGCAGTAGGAAGATGGAGAAAAGCTTGGACAATGAGTCCTGTTCCGCAAATTGTTGGATCTGATGTGAGATAGCCAAATCGATCAGAAAAAGAAAAATGAAGTTCTTTATTTAAAGAACGTTCTATTTTTGAAAGAGAATGATATTGATCGTGAAGTGGAATATTTGAGGATTGGGAATAGAGTTGTAGATGATCTTCGACATTTGCAAGAGCAATAAATTGAGCACTTTCATCAATAATAATTGCATGGCCGGGGTCAAATTTTTCAAACCCATCATGTAGATTAAAATGTTCAAAAACAAATTCTTTTTCATGGGGAGAAATTTCATTTGCTGTAAGAAGGTGGGGGTTTTTTAGCTGAGGGCGAAGGTTATGTTGTAATAGATCTAGGGTTTGCACTCGTTCTCCTTCGCTCATTTTCGAAGGAAAAGAAAAGGGAGAGAGATTGCGATGAATCATAATAAGGGAGGCTGGCCAAATAGAATCTTTTACATTACTCCAAGGAAAAGAGGAGTGAAAAGAATTCGGAAGGTATCTACGTATTTCCATTTGAGTGATCCATAATTGTTTTAATTTGATCTCGAAGATTTGCAGCACGTTCATAATGCTCTAAAGCTAAGGCTTCTGTTAATGCAATGTTTAGGGATTCTAATTTAATAGAAATCCCAAGATCTATTTCTTTGTGTTCAGGAGATCCCCCTAAATGGAGGGGCATCTCTTTTTGAGTTAAATTCGATCCTGATTGAACTGGAATCGCGTTTGTTTCTATAAGCTCTTGAACAAGAATGTCCTCAAAGGATGAGTAGCACTTTGGGCATCCAAGAGGCTGACCCATTAGTAAAGATTGGAATGAAGTATGACAGTGACTACAAAGAGTGCTTAGCGTTTCTTCATAATTTGTAGCAATTGTATCGTTTGAGGGCGATCCTAATTTTTTTCTAAGGATAGGACACTCAGAGCATACTTTCATGCTTTGTGTTTTTCCTTCTGCCATTTCTTTGTAAGTAATTGTAGCTTTGCGCTTACAAGAAGTGCATTCGATAGGTCTTTCTTCCATAATCCTCCACTTAATCGGATACTAGAATAACCTATTCAAAATCGCAAGGAAAAGAGGGCTTAATAAAAATAAAAAATAACAGTTCCAAAAAATGAGGTCGATTCATAGAACGTGAAGATAGAAGAAATCACTCCAAGTAAGGGGAAAGGAAGAGTATGCAAAGGATGAAGGTGTTAGCGATGAGTCTACTCTTGCTTGGAGGAACATTCTCATTTGCTTATGATAGCATCATTGAAGATGAAATCGATAGTATAGAAATAATTGCAGATACAAGTGGAGCAGATCCTATAGATCAACCAAATCCGCCTGCTAATAACCCACGAACTATGACTCCAGCGGAAAGGCAGGATAATAAAATAGAAAAAGGGGCCAATCAGCAAGATATTCTCAGTTCACCTAGAGCAAAAGCGCAGAGTAAAATGTTTCCGAGTCCTGAATATGAAGAGACCTATAAATCACTTAGTCCTAAAAATAGAGTCGTTTTTGATGCTTTAAGCAAGCAAGATCAACAAAAAGTAGTAAATTCTTATCTAAATGGGGAAGATCCTCAAAAAATTATGATGAAAATACTACAAAGAGATCAAAGGGCATATAATAAAGAAAAAGATGGTGCTGAAGATTGGGACGCATCCCCTAATCGAAACTCTCCTGCAAATAGATCTATGCAAAGCCCCAGTAAACGTAATGATGTTGGCCCTGAATCAGAAATTTTTGAGCCAGGAATCCAATGAAAAAGTATTTAAAAAAAATCTACTTAAATTTTTACCCTATATATCGGGACTATGTTGTTAGCTTTTTATCAAATGCAAGAGGAGCTAAGTTTTTTTCAGTAAAATTTGTTACAAAAAAACGGTTAGGTATTTTTGCTGCAGCAACAATTCCTTTTTATGTTTGCATTGGATCTGGAATGTTTCTATTTGACCCATCTGGAGAAAAGAAAGAAATCGTCCTTGTTGCAGAAGCTGCTGTCAATCCAAGCAATTTAAGTGAAGAGGGGAAGATGGTTTATATGAATTTAGGTCCTATTTACCAAAAAATTTATATTCTAGCTCTTAGTTCTGAAGAAAGAACAAGGGTTAATGCTTATGTCCGTAGAGGGCAGACCCCTTATGAAGCGATTGATACTATTTTACGAAGTGAGGAAAGAAAGTATCTTCGGGCTCATCCTAAAAAAATCTATCAATCCCCAGCGGAAAAAGCTACGGCAAAAAATACAAAAAACTATTCTGTTTTTTAGTTGCTCGCTAAAACGGGATAAGAAAAGAAAAAAAAGTGGATTGCGTTGGTAAAAAAATGGACAATTATCGCACTTTCGATTGATTTTGTTAAAAAATAAATCGTTCCATAAAGAATATTTCCGACAAAGATCACAGCCAAGTAGGAGAGGTCTTGGATAAAGAAAATGTGCATAAGGGTCGCTAACATAGCGACTATAAAAATAGCAAAAATTCCAGATAGTCGGTTATCAAGATCTTTTGTAATTTCTCTTTGTAAGAAACCTCTAAAAAAACCCTCTTCAGGGATAACTACAAAAAAGATCTGCAAAATTATCCACATCAAGCTAATACTTGGTAATTTAGGGTCAAATCGGATGCATTCGAAAAAATGGGCTAACCCAAAAAGAATTGCGCCAGAAAACATCATCCACAAAATAGATTGCCAAAGAATAGAGGTCCAGCGCTCTCGATTTTGAATCAGGGGAAGATGTAGAGCAAGAACAAAAAGTGCAATGAAAGGTTTGTCGTAATTAATATAGAAATTTATTCCAACAGCATCTTTGGAAGAATGCCAATCTTTTATCAGAAGAATATTATGAAATCCCACAATCATGTGGGCTATGAATCCAAATGAAATAAGTGCTGCAATCATAGTTGCAAAAAGACGCCAAAAGCCTCCAATATTTTGTGTAAGGGCTGCGTGAGAAAGAAATAAAGCGGCAATGATCACCATTCCTTTTAATTCAATCACACTTCCTAGATAAGCTAGAGAAAGAGAAAGAATCGTAAAGAGCCCCCAAAGCCACAATCTTCGATTGATCCAAAGAGAAAGGGTCGTTATCATCAAAAAGAGATATGCCCCTGCTGCAAATAAATTGTCTATCAAAGGTTGAAATAGGTCCATCTTTGAGCATAATAAAGAAAAATATGTATAAAGGAAAGGCTCTGTGCTACGAAAAAAAAACAAAGAAGTAGAGTGGATCGAATTTGAGCTTTTCCAAGGGCTTCCTTTAAAGCATGGCGTATTTACAAGAAAAGGGGGGGTAAGTCAAGGCTCAGCTGAATCCTTAAATTTAGGTAGGCATACAGAGGATTTAGAAGAACATATACGAGAAAATCAAAAAAGAGTCTCTGAATGCTTTGATTTTCTTCCTATTACATATGCAGATCAAACTCATTCAGATCAAGTTATAGAGATTGCAAAAAGTGGAGAGCAAGTAATTGGTGATGCCCTTATTACGAATAAAAAGGGGATTCCTTTAGCTATTCGCCATGCAGATTGTCAAGCTGCGATCTTTTATGACCCAGTTCATAACGCTCTTGGGGTAGTGCACTCTGGATGGCGAGGCAATGTTCTCAATATTTACAAAAAAACAATCGAAAAAATGTATGAGCGCTATCAATCGACTCCTGAAGAAATTCTAGTTGCTATTTCTCCAAGTTTGGGTCCAAATGCTTCAGAATTTATTCATTATAAAAAGGAGTTTCCCCCATCCTTCTGGGGTTTTCAAGTAAAGCCTAATTATTTTGACTTGTGGGCAATTGCAGAAGAGCAGCTCATAGAAGCAGAGATTCTTCCTCACCATATCCAAATTGCAAGGATATGCACCTATGAAAATAGTGACGACTTCTTCTCTCATCGAAGGGACAAAAAAAGGGGCAACAATGCAACGGTTGCCTGTCTCTTATGAGTTCTAGAAAATTTTTTAATCACCCTTTCTATAAATTATTTGCGTTTACAGGCTTCAAGAACCTTTTCTGCAAGGATTTTTTTTGTTTGGGCAATTGCAGCAGCAGTTTTGTTTTTGGTAAATAGGAAGTATAAAGAGGGATCTTTTTTTACAGCAGACCAAAGAAGAGCGGGATCATTATATTCTGTAGTCAGCATTGCTTCTTTTAAAAAGAGAAAGCGTACTTCAGGTGCAAGATATTTTATCAGTTCAAAGGCTTTGGACCCTTTTTCTTCAGATTGGATGAGATCGCTTCCAAGCTTATCTAAAACTGTTTGGTTGAAAAAACCGATGATTCGAATAGCCATTTGTAAAGGGGTAAGAAAAATGTCGTCAAAATCTTTTTCGGGCCAATTTTCGTAATTATAAATATAGATGACTGACTTTTTTAAAACATTTTCTTCGAATCTAAAGCAGGCTCTAAAGAAAAAATCATTTAATTCTTTAAAGAGTTTAGGAGGGGTATTTGGAATATGTGAAAATTCTTTTGCTAATTCTTTTAGGGTTCGGAGTATTTTTACTCCATCTTTAAGGCATTCGAATATTTGCCTTTCTTTTGCTTCTCCATCGACCCGTGTTATCAAATCGGCGTAGGTAAAGATACGTGTATTAGAAAAATTAAGCATGCTCGAAAATATATATGGAATAAGAGAATTTTCTTTTTGGAGATTTTTTCGAATCGATTGAGAAGCAGTTTCTATTGATTGATTAGATTCGAAATAAGACTCGAAAATTTTAGATGCAATCTCTTGGTCCACAATTTTGATAAGGGGGCAGGCTGTTTGATTTAAATGGTAGGATTGTTTTTCTATTAAATCCCAGGTGTTATCAGAAGTGGAAATAGGATAAGAGAGATAAACAATTAAATTTTTTAGCCTATCAATCGGGTGCTTTTTTTTATTACAAAATGCGAGTAAAGCAATTTTTCTATTCTGTACATCTTCCTGTGAGGTGGAGTTTTGTTGTATGATCCATAAACGATCAGAAAAAGTAAAAATTGGAAGTTTTGAAATAGATCCTATAAAGTCAGTGCCAACAGAAAGGTCTTCTATAAGTCTAAAAAGAATGTCGATTTTTTCTTCGGTTGATAGGTTAGAGTCTGCTAAACAACATAAAAGAAGAGGGTCTTTTTTCTCATTTTTATATGCATATGTTAAATAGGAAAGAGAGCATTCGATCAATTTTTTTTGTGCATCTTTTAGGGATTTCTTCATAGGTCCCTTTGATAAAACTCCCTTAAAAAGTTCTAAAAGATAAGAAATCGAATTTTTTAATAGGGGTTTTGAGCATTGCTCTTTTATATACAAAGTGTGTTCTATACATTTAGTTGCAGTGGAAAGTTGATAAATCACCCAACTTTCAAATAGAGCAATTGTTTTAGAAGCGTTTTTATCTTTAATTATAGAGGCGAGAGAATTCAAAGCGCTTTCGTAAGTGAAATAAAAAGGAGTTTCTTCATAAAAAGAAGAGTTTGCTAATTCATTAATTAAAATAATTAAATCACGTAGAATGGCTTCAGTTTGGTTGCTTTTTTTCTGACATTCTTGAAGCAACCGAACGCTAAACTTAAGGGGGTCATCTTTAAGAGGAATAAAGACGCTTTGAATGCTTTCTAAATAGGGGGTTAGGTTTTCTTTCGGGGAAGGTAATGTTTCGTGATTATCGGAAATAGGGGTAAAAATATCTTCATCGAGTGCAGGGTAATAGCTTGTTGAAGATAAATTACCAAAAGAATCTTGTCTTCTTGGAGGGATGAAATACTCTTTTTTTGATGAAGCGCCTGTTTCTTCAGGGTTAGAAGAGTCTGCGCATGAGATTGGGGTAGTGCTTTCAGTATTAAAACAAAAATTTGACGTTCTGGAAAAATTTATGCTGTCCATGAAAAACCTCCCTTTAAAGTGGAGATATTATAAATTTTTTCTTGTTAAGATTCAATAAATTTAAAGGGATTTTTAGAATGATGTTGTAAAATTTTTGTTTTCCATCCATTTTAAAGTTATGATAGATGGGCTTTTGATAATTGTTCCGAATGTAATCGAAGATGGTAGGGGGTTTTTTCTCGAATCTTATCAAGAGCATAGATATAAAGAGCTTGGTGTCAATGTGCAGTTTCGTCAAGACAATCACTCTTATTCTAAAAAAGGTGTAATTCGAGGGATGCACTTTCAAAAAGGGCAGGCAAAGCTTATTTATTGTCCTAAAGGAAGAATATTTGATGTAGCAGTTGATGTTCGAAAAAATTCTCCTACTTTTGGGCAGTGGAAGGGGGTGATTTTGGATGAAAAAAATCACCATCAATTTTTTATACCAGATGGATTTGCTCACGGCTTTTGCGTTTTGTCAGAAGAAGCGCATGTTTTTTATAAAGTCAGTGAATTTTATGATCCAAAAAAGGAAAAGGGATTTACCTATCAAGATCTAGAGGTTGCGATTGATTGGCCTATATTAGATCCTATTCTCTCAGAAAGAGATAAAAATGCAAAAAGCTTAAAAGAGGTTTTGTGAAGATTTGGGTCGTTGGGTCAAATGGACTTGTGGGAAAAGAGATGTGTAAGTTCTTAAAAGAACGAAAGGCCTCTTTTTTTGGTACTGGAAGAAAAGAGGGGGATATTTGTAAGCCAGGTCTTTTGGAAGAGGTATATCAAAGAGAAAAACCCACCCATATTTTTAACTGCTCTGCAAATGTACATGTTGACAAAGCAGAAGGGGAAGAAGGGGGCGCTGCTTTTGATATCAATGTATTAGGAGTTATCAATTTAGCAGAGCTTGCTAAAAAACATAAAATCCATCTAGTTCATATAAGCACAGACTATGTCTTTGATGGTCAAATGGAAAGGGATTATCTAGAAAGTGACCCAGTCTCTCCTATCAATGTCTACGGTCGAACAAAGCAAGAGGGGGAAGAGAAAATGCTTAAGATTTATCCCAAAGCATGTTCTATTCGAACAGCTTCTTTATTTGGTTCTACAAAAGATGGACTTGTCTCTTTTATTTTAAAGGGGTTGCAGGAAGAGGAACGGGTAAAAAATATCTCTGATCAAACAAGTAATCCGACATATGTAAAGGATTTAGTGCATGCAATTTATGATTTAAGAGATCAATCGGGGATCTTTCACTTTGTGAATATTGGCTCTATCAGTAGAGTTGGGCTTGTAGAGGAAATTAAAAGGCAGGTAGAGGCAAGAGGGATGAGGCTTAAGTGTAGTGAAATCATTCCTATTACAAGAAATGAGAGTAAAAGGGCGGCAATTCGTCCTAAAAGAAGCGCCCTCTCTACAAGTAAGGTAGAAAAATACCTAACATTTTCGATTAGAACCTGGCAAGAAGCACTTTCTGCCTATCTAGATGAGATACTATAACGATGTTTCGAGAGACGAAAGTACTAGTGACAGGTGGATGTGGGTTCATGGGCTCTGATTTTTTACGCTATCTTTTGAAAGAAACAAGATTTAGCGGCACTGTTGTGAATTTAGATTTACTTACCTACGCGGCAAACCCAGAAAATCTCAAAGAGGTAGAAAATGATCCTAGGTATGTGTTTGTTAAAGGGGATATTTGTGATGAAAAATTGATTGAACGACTTTTTTCTAAATATCAATTTGAATTAATTGTGCATTTTGCGGCAGAAACCCACGTAGATCGAAGTATTGATCAGCCAAAAACGTTTATTGAAACAAATATTATCGGAACATATACCCTTTTAGAATCTTTAAGACGCCATCCTAAAACACGCCTACATCTAATTTCAACAGATGAAGTGTATGGAGATCTTCCAGAACATGGAGAATTTACAGAAGATTCCTCTTATGCACCATCCTCTCCTTATGCGGCTTCAAAAGCAGCGGCGGATCATCTAGCAGAGGCGTATGCGAGAACTTATGAATTGCTAGTTACTATATCGCATGCAAGCAACAATTACGGCTCTCATCAACATCCAGAAAAATTAATCCCTAAAATTATTGATGGATGTGAAAGTGGGGCAGATATCACTGTTTATGGGTCTGGGAAGCAAGTAAGGGACTGGCTTCATGTTAGAGATCATTCAAGAGCTATTTTTATGATTTTATCTTATGGAAAAAGTGGAGAAGTATATAATGTAGGTGGAGCAAATGAACGGACGAACCTCGAAGTTATCCATCACATCATTACTCAGTATGCAAAAATAGAAAAAAAAGATGCTCAAATTTTTAGAGAGCGGATTATTCATGTGGCAGATCGTCCAGGGCATGATTTTCGATATGCTATGGATATTACAAAAATGCGTCAGGAAATTGG
The DNA here is from genome assembly GCA_044233345.1 of Chlamydiia bacterium. Classification (GTDB taxonomy): domain Bacteria; phylum Chlamydiota; class Chlamydiia; order Chlamydiales; family 2-12-FULL-49-11; genus JBIIKD01. The sequence continues at coordinate 1,646 of JBIIKD010000003.1, read as the reverse complement.
ATGGGAGCCAGAGATCGACTTTGATGAAGGACTTAAAGAAGCTATATTAGAAAGATTGAAAAAATGAATGACCTGAAAATGCTCCCTTTTTCTTCAGAAAGAGATTCTTTTAAAATTAATTGCATTATTCCAGCTAGGATAGGTTCCACAAGATTTCCCCAAAAAATTTTTTCCCTATTAGGGGGGAAGCCTCTTTTGCAATGGGTATGGGAAGCTGCAACTTCTTGCTCTAAATTTTCTGATGTTCGATTTGCGATTGATAGTTTAGAAACAGCGAACGTTATTGAGGAATTTGGTGGAAAGTATCAAATGACGTCGGTCAGTTGTCGAAGCGGAACCGATCGAATCATTGAGTGTATTCAAAAAGGGGGAGTCGATGGGGATATATTTGTTAATTGGCAGGCAGATGAGCCCTTTATTGAGGAGGAGATGATCAGAGATCTTCTCCAAGGATGTAGAAAAGAGGGAAGTATTTGGACATTGAAAAAAGAAATAAGGGGAGAAGAAGTTTACCGATCAGATGTTGTAAAAGTAGTTACAGACCGACATGATAAATCTCTTTATTTTTCTCGAAGTCCGATTCCGTTTGATCGGGATCAAACATTTCCAATTTATTACAAACACATAGGTCTTTATGCGTATACAAAAGAGGCGCTGAATCAAATCTCTTCTTTTGGAGAAACGCCATTATCTAGGAGTGAAAACTTAGAGCAACTTGTCTGGCTTGAAGAAGGCCTTTCTATCTATGCCTACACAACAGAGGGCAGTAGTATTGGGATTGATACAAAAGAAGATTTGCTTGAAGCGACTAAATATATAGAAATAAAAAAGGGGAGATGAATCGATCATCTCCCTAAGAAATATAAAATTAATTTGCAGCTAAAGTAGTATCTGTAGTTTCTTCAGTAGTCTCTACAGCTGTTACTTCAGTAGAATCCAAAGTTTTTTCTTCTTTTGTAGCACTCTGTTCATCAGAGGCTACATCAGTTTCTGTAGAAGTTGCATCTTCAGCTTCGATTTCGCTAATCGCAGTTTCTAATTCAATTAGATCTATTGCATCATCAAATGCAACATCGCTAGGCTCTACAGCATCTATCTCAGAATCTGAAGAATCTTCTTCTGCAGCAAGAGCGGAATCAATTAGATCATCTGCAGAGTCTACAATTGTATTTACAGCATTTTCTATAGCATCTTCTTTTGATTCAAAAAAAGATTCTTCGCTTGTCGCAAAAACAGATGACATAAATAGAGTCATTGCGCAAATAACGGATGTTTGTAGCCAAAAACAACTACCTGTTGTAATTGATTTTTTTTTATAAGTTGACATAAAGTACCTCCGAAAAGTTTTTTTTTACACGCTTATCGCCACTACTTACAATGGGTTCTGGGAAACGATACAGCGATATAGATTTTTTGCATAATATTTTTTATTTACTTTTTTCTTTTAAAAACGCAAAGAAGTGGTAAAGTTTTTTGCCTTCGTTGACAAGTGGCGCTTGTTAGAGTAAACTAGTTGCTAAGGGAAAAGGGAAGGACGATGTCAACAGAAGAAATTATCAAAGAACGAAGCCAATATAAATATGGATTTGTTACAGATATTGAAACGGAAAGATTCCCTAAAGGACTGAATGAGGGGGTTATTCGCG
>JBIIKD010000111.1:0-4894 GCA_044233345.1 Chlamydiia bacterium | reverse complement strand
AACAGCACCTTTTTTTCAAGAGCTTCAGCCCATGCCATAAATTGCTGATCCAACTTAGATGGTGGGTGACGAGAATCGATTAAATGAAGAAAATGAATTCGGTCAAGATAGGTAAGAAGATAACGCTCCACCATAGCTTCCCATTTGTCTGTTTGAGTCTTACTCCGTTTGGTAAATCCATATCCTGGTAAATCGACAAGATAGAATTTTTCATCTACAGAAAAGAAATTGAGCAGATCGGTCTTTCCAGGGGTCTGAGAAACCCGAGCTAATGTTTTATCATTAAAAAGATGATTGACCAATGAAGACTTTCCTACGTTAGAACGCCCAATCAACACAACATGGTAAAAATTTTGTTTCGGCAAGTTCCTTCCATCTGAACTTTGCACAAATCTACATTCTTGAAATTTCAATCAATCTCCCCTCACCTTGATGACTCAAAGTAATTTTGTACTGTTTTTTTGGAAGGTTTTCTTCAATAAGTCCCGGCCATTCGATAAGAGCGATATATGGGGGAAAAAAATACTCATCAAATCCCATTGAAAAAAACTGCTCCTTATTGCCCAAACGATAGAGGTCAAAGTGCGCAAGTTCATTGTAAAGTTGTAGGTAGGTAAATGTAGGGCTGTTTACTGCATGTTCATCTATCCCAAAATGAGCTGCTATCCCTTTTACAAAGGTAGTCTTTCCGGCGCCTAAATCACCAATCAAAGAAACGACATCACCTGGAAGCAAACAAGAAGCAAAGGCTTTCCCCGCTTCTTTTGTTTCGATTTCAGAGTGAAGATGAAAAGTCCAAGGAAAATCCTTATTCTTCTCCTTCTTCTCCTCCCTCTTCCATCCAGCGCTCAATATGTTTTTTAAAGCTCTCATTTTCCGATAGACTTTCCACAAAAGAGGCGATCTTACTTTCATCTAGATGATCTTGAATGAACGCAAGGAATCCTTCTTGTATCTCAAATCTGTTCTGTGTGGGGACGTCTTTCATTGGAATTGGGCGAATGTGGTTCTTTTTAAGATCCTCCACTACCCCTTGCTTGTTATTAAACAATTTTCCAGTAATCATCGATGTGTATACGATCTTCGATACAGGCTCTTTTCTTTTTTTAATATAATTTTTTATTACCTCTGGATCTTCAGATACGTAAAATTTCTTTACGCGCATTCCATCTTTTCTTTCCGTATTTTCAGGACACTTTAAAACCCAATCATAGATTGCGTCTTGGGGATTCGGATGGGTATTGTCAGCAAAAACCTTGCCAGAAAAAGGGCATATATAGATTTTTTTGGTGGATTCAGTTACCCCTATCTGTCCTACCTGAATTTTAATCTCTGTTTCGCGAGAAAGCTTTCCACTTTCTTCTAAAGCTTTAATTAATTCAGATTCACTTTGATAGATTCTTTTTTCCGGGATAAATACGACAGGGTCCAATTTATATCTTTTTTCAAGATAAAACAAATATGTTGTAACTAGATCTGCACGTCGATTTTTTTTTAGAAAACTCTCAAGTTCCTCTTGCAGACTCACTGGCATTAGTACTTTGGACATTATTACCCCTATGACAAAAAGCTGACATAAAGATTATATTACAGCACGTTTAAACGCAAGCAGCAAAAAAAAGAGTCACTAAGGCACTAGAGAAAAGAGTCTTTAAGACTAGAAAATTCTGCATTTACCAAGGATGCATGAATTATTTATTATACATTTATTGACCCTTTCCCTTTTTTGCCTTGCATTTTTTAATAAAGAAGATTGATCTATGAAGGGGCTTGATGCTATCCTCTACTGACATGAAAAATTTAGATCAATTGCTTCAAGAAATGTTTTCCAACGCCATAAAAAAGGGCCTTGGAATCGATATAAATGGAGAAATCTCGCAAAGCGCTAACGACCGCCCATCCGACTATCAATGCAACAGCCCAATGAAACTCGGAAAATCTATAGGAAAAGCCCCTCGCGATGTGGCGGCCATTCTTTTAGAAAATATTGAAGACCCTTTAAACCTGATCGAAAAAACAGAAATAGCAGGACCTGGATTCATTAATGTAATTATCAGCGCCTCATTTTTAGAAAATGCTATCGAGCAAATCCTTTTCGATCCACGTCTTGGCGTTCCTCTCCCTATTAAAAAAGAACGTATTGTTTGCGATTTTTCCTCTCCAAATATTGCAAAAGCAATGCATGTAGGACACTTACGATCGACAATTATTGGAGATAGCTTAGCCAGACTTTTTGAATTTCTCGGCCACTCTGTTCTTCGACTGAATCACGTGGGAGATTGGGGAACACAATTTGGAATGCTTATTTGTTATCTAAAATCTTTCCATCCAGAGATAATTGAAGGAAAAAAAACGGCAGATCTTGAATCCTTAATGGGCTGGTATAAAGAATCAAAAGCACACTTTGATGAAAACCCTGCCTTTAAGAAAGAAGCTCACCAAGAAGTAGTTAAATTACAATCTGGTGATCCGTTATCTTTAGCAGCATGGGAGCAAATCTGCGCTATTTCGAGAAAATCCTACGAAGAAATTTATGCTCTTTTAAATGTAGAGATTGAAGAGCGAGGAGAATCTTTCTACACCTTTTATCTAAACGAAGTAGTACAAGACTTTCAAAAGGCAGGCCTTCTCACAGTCGATGATGGGGCTAAGTGCGTCTTTCTCGAGGGCTTCACAATCCCTATTATTGTTCAAAAAAGCGATGGCGGATTTAATTACGCTACAACAGACTTAGCTGGATTTAAGTACCGAATTCAAAAAGACCACGCAGATCGGATCATTATTGTTACAGATTTAGGGCAGTCTCTTCACTTTAAGATGGTTGCTGCTGCTGCTGAAAAAGTAGGCTATCTCAATCCTCAAAAAGTGCGCTTTGACCATGTCCCCTTTGGCGTTGTTTTAGCTCCCGATGGGAAAAAATTTAAAACGCGCTCTGGAGAAACAGAGCGCCTTCAAGATCTACTCGATGAAGCGATAGAGAAAGCGAAAATTCTCTTAATAGAAAAAGATGTAGAAAATTTAGAAGAAGCCTCTCATATACTTGGAATTGGATCAGTTAAGTATGCTGATCTTTCTTGCAACCGAATCAAAGATTATACCTTTAGCTATGACCGCATGCTCAAATTTGAGGGAAATACAGCAGCTTTTATCCTCTACGCTTACGTAAGAATCCAAAGCATTAAAAGAAAGTCTTTGAAGGATCTAGACCTTTTAGCCAAAGAGAAAAAAATCACCCTCTCTCATCCAGCAGAAAAAAAACTAGCCCTTCTTCTTCGTCAATTTGGTGAAACACTCGAAAATATGAGTGAGGAACTTCTTCCCAATCGCCTAACTGATTATCTTTTCCACGTAGCTGAAGCATTCCACATCTTTTTTCGCGATTGTCGAGTACAAGGAAGTCACGAAGAGGATTCTCGCCTTCTTTTATCAGAAGCGACCGCAAAAATACTTAAAAAAGGCCTTTTCATCCTAGGAATCGGCACGCTCGATAAGATGTAAAACTCATAACGAAGTTGATGAAGACTCTAATTTAGAATTGTTGTATGGTGAAAGAAATGTTAATCAGGCAATCCTCCTAAAGGAATTAAATGAATTTTACAACTCTACACGACATTTCAGTAAAAGGTAAGCGTGTTCTTCTGAGAGCTGATTTAAATGTTCCTCTAAATGAAAATGGGGAAATCACAGATGATTCAAGAATTCGCGCTGCACTTCCAACAATTAACTATGTTTTAGGACAAGGCGGATCTGTCGTTTTGATGAGTCACTTAGGCCGCCCTGATGGGAAAAGAGTTGCTGAATTTTCTTTAGCGCCTGTTGCAAAGAGACTTTCCGCTTTACTTGGGAAAGAAATCACACTCGCTCCAGATTGTATCGGTGATGTGGTAGAAAAAATGGCCAGTCGATTAAATCCCGGAGAAATTCTCCTATTAGAAAACCTTCGCTTTTATCCAGGAGAAGAGAGTCCAGAGGAGCATCCTGATTTCATAGAAAAGCTCTCTAGAATCGGTGATGTCTACATTAATGATGCTTTTGCTACAGCTCATCGAAAACATGCATCTACTTTTTATCTTCCAGAACATTACCAAGTAGCGGCCGGCGGATTTTTAATTGAAAAAGAAGTCCTCATCCTCACAAACCTTCTCACACAAGCAAGACCTCCTTTTTATGCAATCATCGGCGGAAGCAAGATCTCCTCAAAAATTGGGATCTTAGATGCCCTCTTAAGTAAAGTTGACTCTCTTTTTATTGGAGGGGGGATGGCGTTTACCTTTCTAAAAGCAAAAGGGCTCAATGTTGGCAATTCTCTTATCGATGAAAAGCACATAGAAATGGCAAAACAAATCATAAAGCGTTGCAAAAATCGCAGCATCCCGCTTTACCTTCCTGTAGATGTAGTAATTGCAGAAACCCTATCAGAAACAGCTCCTACATTAGAAGCATCTGTTGAAGAAGGAATTCCTAACGGATGGATTGGGGCTGATATTGGACCTAAAACAATCGAAATTTGGAAAACAGCACTACAAGCGGCCAGCACCATATTTTGGAACGGCCCCCTTGGCGTATTTGAGCTCAAACCTTTCGCCAATGGCACTCGTGAAATCGCCAGAACTCTCGCTGACTCCGATGCAATGACAATTGTTGGGGGAGGAGATTCCGCAGCTGCTGTCATTTCCATGGGCTTTGCTCAAAAAATTACCCGCCTTTCAACAGGGGGCGGCGCAACCCTCGAATTCATAGAATTCGGCACTCTTCCTGCGCTCGAGGCTCTAGCGAAGAAATAAAGAAAATCGCTAAATAGCAAATACTCCCCCAGGAAAAACACCTAGACCAATTCTCGGACGGACAGCTGCATCACTGTACTCAAAAGGCGCAAAGCTACCTAAAGATCGTA
>JBIIKD010000127.1:0-4273 GCA_044233345.1 Chlamydiia bacterium | reverse complement strand
ATTTCGCTCCTTTTTCATACGTGAGCTTTTGCAATAATTTTTTATGTTCAATTTTGCTGTTTTCTGGATAAACACGCTCTTGAAAAATTGCAGGGGATCCATTATTTTGTATAAGCAATCGAATAATCGACCGCGCAATAATTCTTCCTGTTTTTCGATCTACAATCGCGACCATACGATTTTTCCCATCAACTACATATGCAACCAAACATTTATTAACATCTGGGTCTGCATTAATCCTTTGGCAGCTTCCATCGACCTCAGTACCCGATAAAAATAAATCTTGCCAATCATCTGTATCAATAAGATCAAGCTCTTCGTTTCCCTTCGCTTTCTTATCCAGTTTTAATGTGTGCAAATCATTATAAAACTCTTCTGATTTAGGAACGCATTTTTCTAATTTCTCTATAATTTCCTCATGCCGATCTGTAGAAATACATAATTGAAGACATAATTCAGCGATTTTCTTTTTGCTGGGATCTTCTATAGAATTTAAATCCATTTCTTCGTTTCCACCGTTTAAATAATCAACCAATGGCGAAGGGGGATTTTCAAAATGACGATCACCGATAATTTTTTGATAAAGAACTTTTTTATAATCGATTTTTTCCTCTTTTTCTAAAGAACCTAAATTAATTGCTTCTCTATGCCCTTGTTGCCAGTTTTTAAAAACTTCTGGGTGGTGCTCAGATAAATGTCTTAAATGGTCGCTCAACGTGGGATTATATCGTATAAGAGAAATGTCCCCACTTTTATTCAACATCTCTGTCATAAATACTCTAATCACTTTATTTATATTTAAATCATTTAAATATTTTAAAGGGGCCAAATAAACAACAAGACAAAAAGGGACTCTTATTACATTTTCTAAAGCGATATAATTTTCTTCTAAAAACGGCACATCCCCACCCTCCAAACAAAATACGTCTAACAAAAGATTGTTATAAAAAAACTTTCGAGATTCTTCTGCACTTTTGCCAAAAAGTAGTTTATGCTTATTCACACTTATACAAATCTGCAATATAGATAAATATTGCTTTATTTTTTTCTTGGCATCTTGATCTGGAATGGTTGTCATTTTTTGTATAATCTCTATCTTTTCCGAAAGATCAAACTTTGAAGATCTCTGTAATTTTAAAAGCACTTGTAAAAGCTGTTTAATCACACCTGTACGATCTTTAAAAATCTTCTTGTGCTTTTGCAAAAAGACTAAAATTTTTTCAACACCATCGCGCGCCCCTTCTACAGCCCACTTAGCCAATATAATTCTACACAACAAAGTCTTTTCATTATCAACGACTTCACTAAAAAAAGCGGCATACTCTGAATTTTCTAATTGGACTAGAAAAGTTGACCATAGAAAATGTCGGTCTTCTTCAGTGCGCAAATCTAGAATTTGAAAAATAACACTTTTTTCCACACGTGTAATAAAGCGTTCTTGCCCCCAAAAAGCATAAAAACCAATAAAAAGGCACTTTAATAAAAACTTTTCCTCTTCTTTTACCCCTTCTAAAACATCGCCTAATTGCTCAATTTGTTTTTTTGCAACACATCCTTCTAATAACGTTTGATCTGTTACGTTTTTGCGATATAAAAACCTTTTTATCAAACAAAATAATTGCGCCAACTTCAATTTATTCTTGGTTTCTCGCGATTTTTCTATCCATAAACGAATATCTAACAGCATGGAAAATTTTATAACCAAGAGAACTTGATCTTTTTGTTTCTCAGCCAAATCCCCATAATTATGTAGAAACATAGAAGTCGAAGAACCATCTTGAGCGCCAGCTACCAAGGCAACTTGATATCTTTGTTCTTGAGTCAAACCTTGAAACCAATACATATTTTCAGAAACGAATCGGCCATTTTGCTCGGCAACTTTTAACAAGACTTGATAGAGCTGCTCTTGCGTTAAACGCCCAAAACTAAAAATATATTTAAAAATCTCGATTGGGTTTTGCGACATTCCTATCAATAGCAATTGCCACCTTTCGATCTGATTCAAATCTCCATAATTAGCTATTAATCGAAAAGTCCAAACAACATTTTGCATAGCTGCTTTTAAGGCCACCTCATATCTTTCTTCCCGACTTAAATCATAGTTAGCTATACACTCAGAAATCCAACGCCCATCTAGTACGGCAGCTTTCAATGCTACTTCATATCTCTCTTTCGGGCTTAAATTATAATTGGCTATATATTCAGAAATTGAACGAACATTTTTTAAAGCAACCCCTAAGGCCACTTGATACCTCTCTTCTCGAGTCAAATCATAGTTAGCTATATACTTAGAAATCGAATGGGGATCTAGCTCAACAGCTTTCAATGCCAGTTGATATCTCTCTTTCCCGCTTAAATCATATTTAGTTATATGGAGAAAAACCTCAAGATCACCTTGCAAGATACTCATGAAGGCGATTTTATACCTCTGTTCTTCAGTCAAATCATAATCAGCTATATTTTCAGAAATCCCGCGACGACCTGTTCGAATAATTTTTAATGCTTCTTCATACCCTTGTTTTTTATGCAAAGCTCCATTTTGTGGATAATTTTCAACAAAATTAGAATTTTGCATACGACCAAATTGTACACACCCCACTTTCTACCCCACTTCATATAAAAAGAAAAATCATACCTAATTCAAATTATTTTTAGCGCCTATAAAGAGGGAAATAAAGAAACATTGTGTTATATCGAAGAATGCTTATAATTTGTGGTGAAAAGTGGGGGGTGGTTCCCCGCTAACGGAAGTTGAGGATAGTTTGCTAACGCAAAATGCGAGCTTTTTCCCATCTCTTGGCCTTTTTCCAGACCCCTGGATATACTTGTACACACCTAGGCCAAACTTTCGAATAAAATCTTCTTTATATCTGTGTAAGTTTTTTAAATCCCCAACGCGAGGATCACCATGAGCTCTATTGCCGAAAATCTATTTGGCAGATGGCGAACGATGTTTTGGCCTATTCACAAAGGGGAATTGAAAAAATTCCTTCCCATGCTTGGTATTTATACACTAATTGTTTTTAACTATAGCATTCTAAAACCAGCGAAGGACGCCCTGTTAATTACAGCTCCCTCTTCTGGGGCGATGGCCATACCCTACATTAAAGTATGGGCTGTCTTGCCTATGGCTTTTCTGAGTACGTTGATTTTTACAAGACTTTCCAATCGGTTTTCAAGAGAGAAAGTTTTTTATATCATTATGGCATCATTTCTCTCCTTCTTCTTTCTTTTTGCTTTTGCCCTTTATCCAATGAGAGAACTTCTCCACCCTCATGCATTAGCAGACCAAATACAACAAATACTACCGATTGGATTTCAAGGCCTTATTGCTGTTTTTAGAAACTGGACTTTCTCTTTATTTTACATCATGAGTGAGCTTTGGGGAACGCTGATTATGACCGTTCTCTTCTGGGGCTTTGCAAATGAAGTTTCTTCTATTAGTGAAGCTAAAAGATTTTATGCAATTCTTGGAGTAGGAGCAAACATAGCGACTGTTTTTGCAGGGCAAGCTGGTGTTTTTCTATCTGGAGAATTTTTAAACAGCGGAAAGATTTTCATTGGACAAGATCGCTGGGAACAAAGCCTTGTGCTTATTTGCTCCGCGATTTTAATTTCAGGAGCAATCACAGTCGTTCTATATCGAAAATTATGCCACAATGTTTTCAAAAAAGAAATTGTTGACAGTAAGCCAATGGGCTCTTCAGAAGGCTCTGATATCAAAATGGGCATTCGAAAAAACTTTAGTTATTTAGCAAATTCTAAATATCTTATCTGTATTGCTGTGATTGTTTTAACCTATAACATGTCTTTGAATATGATCGAGGTGTTATGGAAAGAACAGGTAAGCCTTCTTTGTCCTCATCCGGCCGATTTTAATATGTATATGGGAAAGGTAATGACCTATATCGGAATCACCTCGACTCTCTTTGCTTTATTTATTTGCGGCCAGGTAATTCGTCGATTTGGGTGGACTACAGCGGCCTACCTTACACCGATGCTTATGCTTGTAACAGGCATTTTATTCTTTTCTTTCCTTCTTTTTAGGGATGTGGGAATCATGGGAACTGCAGCCGCCTTCTTTGGAACAAGCCCTTTAATCATGTGCGCATTTTTTGGTTCTTTACAGAACTGCTTTGCAAGAGCAGGCAAATTCACATTTTTTGATGTAACTAAAGAGATGGCTTTTATTCCTCTTAGCGCTGAATGTAAACTAAAAGGAAAAGCTGCAATCGATGGAGTTGGCTCAAGACTTGGAAAATCAGGAGGATCC
>JBIIKD010000045.1:0-9363 GCA_044233345.1 Chlamydiia bacterium | reverse complement strand
AATGATTTTTGGATCAGTTGCTATGAGCACTCCGTTTGTAGCTGGAATTCTTCTGGTAACCATTTTGGCTTGGATGCTTGCCGTTCGATCTCTTGGAAAACAATTTAATGCTTTAACTGGCGAGACTCCCTCTTCAAATAGAGCTCAAGAGACGCCTCTTGCCGCAAGAGGATAACCATCTATGGATTTTCATGAATTTTTGATGAGTCATCCCCTTCTAGCTCCGGCTTTAATTTGTTTTTTAATCCTTTTAGCTGGAGCTAATATCCCCATTAGCATCGACATCCTACTGATTGTTACCGCTATTTTAGCTTCAACTGTGTATCCACGTCAGACGATCCCTCTTTTTTTTCTTTTTACTGTAAGCTGCATCCTTTCTGCGTGGATCGCTTATAGCATAGGGCGATTTCTCGGAAGACGAATTATTGAATGGCGCTTTTTTTCAAAATTTATCCATGCAGAAAGAATAGAAAAAATTGAAGCTTTCTCTCAAAAACATGGCGTTTTTACTTATATTCTTGTCAGATTTATTCCATTTGGAGTCAGAAGCTGCCTCTTTCTTTCTGCTGGATTCTCAAAAGTCCCCTTCTGGAGATTCGCTTTCTTTGATGCGATCGGCTGCTTTCTTTGGTCTAGCCTTCTCTTCTTTGGGTGCATTTCTCTTGGAAATAACTATGAAGCGCTGTTAAGTCACGTAAAAATCTTGAATATTTGCCTATTCGTAGCTTTCAGTGTGACGGTAATTACATTCATTTGTTATAAGTTGGGGAAGCGAAAAAAAACTTTTTAGTGGATGTTTACTCTATCAAATGTACTTTCTTTTTTAAGGGCCCCCCTAGCTTTTCTTTTTATAATCAATAGAGTCGATGTACGAGCTGTTGTTGTTATAGCGGCAATGTTGACAGATGGAATTGACGGGTACCTAGCAAGAAGATATAAATTTACGACGAGATTCGGAGCCATCTTAGACCCGTTAATGGATAAGTTCTTCGTCCTCGTAATTCTTACGATCCTTTTTTCTGAAGCGCGCATTCAGAGCTTTGAACTTATTGCCCTTCTTTCTAGAGACGTTTCTCTTTTTATTTTTGCTCTCTATCTGGGAATTGTAAGAAAATGGAAAGGATACAATTATCGCTCTATGCTTTGGGGGAAAGTTACAACTGCTCTTCAGTTTCCCGTTCTTTTTCTCTTAGCCATTAACATTTATGTGCCTCCTTTCTTTTTTCTTCTTTTTTATGCATTTGGACTTTGCATGCTCTTTGAACTTTTTTTCACCTTGAAAACCAATCTAAAAAACATTTAATATAAAACGAATTTAACTTGAGAGTGCTATGAAAGAATCTATTATTGTGTCAGCAATTCGCTCCTTTTTTAATGCTTTTCTTGCGATGATTGGCGTTCTTATTGGATTTGGTTTACTTCTAGGAATGGCTTTTTCGTTCTCTTCCCCGATCGCATCCTCTGACAACAACCTCATGATGGAAATACTTCCTGACGCAAATGGAAATACAGATCTTCTTTCAGAGCAAACTCCTGTGATCCTTGAGATCCCCGTTCAGGACGTTATCGGCGATAGCAGAGGCTTAAATGCTCATCAAATGGAAAAAATTCTTCGGATGTCTCGTAAAGGACTTTTGAAAAACAATCGAGTAAAAGCTATATTGCTCAATATTGATTCTCCGGGCGGAGTAAGTGTAGATGCATACCTCATTTATCAAGCGCTAATGCGTTATAAAGAAGAATTTCATGTTCCCGTTTACGCCTATTCAAGCAGTCTTTGCGCATCAGCCGCTTACATGATTGCATGCACTGCGGACAAAATCAATGTTAGTCCAGTTTCTATCACAGGAAGCGTCGGAGTTTTAATGGGTCCTATGTTTAATTTTTCAGGACTTATGGATAAACTAGGAATCTCTCAAATAACTCTCTCTGAAGGGAAAAATAAAATAAAATTCCCTAAGTTTTCTAAAGAAACAGAAGGAACAGAGTCTTACAAAGATATCATAGCTCTAGCAAAAGAAAATTATGAAATTTTTTTAAATGTTGTTTCTGGATCTAGAAGCGAAAAAGGGCTCACCAAAGAAGCTCTTCAAAATACCTACGGGGCAAATGTATACTCAGGATCTCTTGCTAAAGAGTACGGCTACGTAGACAATGGATCAAGCTCTTACAGAGATACTCTAATAGAACTTGCCCAAGCTGCAGGACTTAACAAAGAACCGTACCAAGTGGTGCGCTTTTATCATAAACTTTCGCCTATCCAAGAGCTTATGACAAACTCTATCGATCTTTATGTACAAAAAACAAAATGCGCTCTTTTAGGAATCCCTTTTTCTGGAAAGCATGCAAATTCTTGCTATTACCTTTACGACCCAAGCAAACAATAAAGATGAAGAAAATTTTCATCATAGATGCTCTTAACTACCTTTTTCGCTCCTATTATGCGATTCGGGGAATGTCTAACGAAGAAGGCCTTTCCACAAATGCCCTTTTTGGATTCATTCGCTCTGTTCAAAAATTAATAAAAGATTTTAATCCCACACATATTGTGACTGTTTTTGATGGCCCAGACAATAAAGATTCACGGATAAAAATCTATCCAGAATATAAAGGGCATAGATCTGCAATGCCAGAGGACTTGCCTCACCAAATCAAGTTTGCAAAAGAATACTGCGAGGCTGCGGGCATTCCTTTTATTGAACTCCCTGGAGTAGAAGCAGATGATGCAATGGGCGCAATTGCTCTTTGGGCAGCTAAACAAAAAGAAGCAACCGTATACATTTGCTCTAGCGACAAGGATCTTTGTCAAATCGTTTCTGATAAAATCCACCTACTACACACATTCAAAGACAATGAAGTTATAGACCCTAAGAGTGTCGAAGCAAAATTTGGGGTTCGCCCCGACCAAATCGTTGATTACCTTGCTATCATGGGCGATTCTTCTGACAATATTCCTGGAATAAAAGGATTTGGAGCAAAAACTGCAGCAGACCTTTTAAAAGAGCACGGAAGCTTAAAAAAAATACTCGATCATCCAGAAATCTTGAATAACAAAAAAAAAGAGGAAAAAATCATAGCAGAAAAGGAAAATGCTCTGATTAGTCAAAAACTAGCCTCTTTACAAATAGACCTCCCTGTTTCTCATCAAACAGTAGATTACGAGCTACAAAAAGGCGCTCCAGAAAAACTTCTTCAGCTCTTTGAAAAAATGCGCTTTAAGACCTTGATCAAGGAATTAGAACTTCCAGCAACTCCCAAAGAAGCCCCCGCCTCTCATTACGAAATCATAGATGATGAAGAAAAATTACAAATCCTCCTTAAAAAACTCGAGAAATCTCCATGGATTGCAGTAGACACAGAGAGCTCCTCCCTAAACACTCTAGAAGGGGAAATTGTTGGCGTCAGTTTTTCATCAGCAGAAACTACTGGATGCTACATCCCTTTTAACGGATCTTTAGGGGCAAAAAAAGCAGTTGAACATCTTAAGCCTTTTTTAGAAACTCATCAAAAACGGCTAGTTGGACACAATATCAAGTTTGACATGCACATGTTTGCAAATGTCGGAATTCAGCTCAATGAAGTGGGATTTGATACAATGATCGCATCTTATCTTCTCAATTCCCATCTCACACGACACAATTTAGAAGAACTCATTCATGAGCATTTTGGCCACGCAACAATTCCCCTTAGCGACCTGATCGGAAAAAAGAAAAAGGGAGAACCTTCGAATATCGGAGATGTAAGCATTGAAAAAGTAGCTATATATTCTGCTGAAGATGCGGACTATACTCTTCGATTAAAAAATATCTTTGCCCCTCTTTTAGAAAAGCGCTCTTTATGGCCTCTTTTTTCTGACATAGAAATGCCCCTTCTTCCAATCCTTTTTAAAATGGAAAGGGATGGAATCTATGTCGATCTTAAGGAGTTACAAGCGCTATCAGAAGACTTTTCAAAAAAACTCTCAGCCATTCAATACTCTATTTTCGAATTAGCAAAAGAAGAGTTTAATCTAAATTCCCCAAAACAATTAAGTGAAGTGCTATTTGAAAAATTAGACCTTCCCAAAACGGGGAAAAAAACACTCTCTGGATACTCAACTGGCGCTGACATTTTAGAAGGAATGGTCGATAAGCACCCAATTATTCCTCTGATTCTTGAATATCGCTCTTTTGAAAAACTTCGATCTACCTATATCGATGCATTGCCTGAGCAGATAAATCCAAAAACTAAGCGAATCCACTGCTCTTTTAATCAATCAGGGACCGCAACAGGTCGGCTTTCCTGCAAAGATCCCAACCTACAAAACATTCCCATCCGATCAGAAGAAGGGAAAAAAATCAGAACAGCGTTTAAGCCAGAAAAATCTGATTGGAGCTTTGTCAGCCTAGATTATTCACAAATTGAGCTCCGTATTCTCGCTCACATGAGTCAAGATCCTCACCTTATTGAAGCGTTTCTAGATGGAGAAGATGTCCATAAAGTAACTGCATCGCAAGTATTTCAAATCCCTCTCGATAAAGTAACAAAAGAAATGCGCTCTAAGGCAAAAGCAGTAAACTTTGGAATTCTTTATGGCCAGCAAGCCTTTGGTCTTTCAAAAGGCCTTGGCATTGATTTTCGAGAGGCAGCTGATTTTATTGAAGCCTACTTTGCGCAATATCCAAAAGTGAAAACATTCCTAGAAAAATGTAAGGAAGAAGCAACAGTTAACGGCTTTACAAAAACACTATTTGGACGTGAGCGATTAATCCCTGATGCAAATAGTCGCAATATTATGCTGAAAAATGCAGCCATGCGCCTTGCTGTTAATTCCCCTATCCAAGGAACACAAGCAGACATTATTAAAAAAGCGATGTGTCAAATTGATAAAAAAATTTCTGCGCATAAATGGAAAAGTTTTCTCATTTTGCAGATACATGATGAATTAATTTTTGAATCCCCCGACATAGAACTTTTAGAACTACAAACAGCTGTCCAAAAAATTATGGAAACTGTAGTAACTCTTAGGGTACCCCTCAAAGTGGACATTTCCGTTGGAAAAAATTGGGGGGAGTGTTAAAATCAAGAAGGTAGCAGTAACTGGCACACTTTCTTCTGGTAAGAGTTTAGTATGTCAGATTTTCGCTGATCGTGGCGCTTATATCATAAGTGCAGATAGTATCGTTCATCGTCTCCTCTCCTCTGATCCAAGTATAATTCGTCAGGTAGTTGAGATTTTTGGCGATTCTATTTTTACAAATGGGCAAATCGATCGGCAAAAATTAGCAAAAATCGTTTTTCCCGATAGGGAAAAACTTAGGCGCTTAGAGGCGATCCTACACCCCAAGGTGATTGAAGAAATTAAAATATCCTATGAAACCGTTAAAAACTCTCCTCTTTTTAGAGTTTTTGTCGCTGAAGTCCCGCTTCTTTTTAATATTGGCTTTCAATCCTGGTTTGATACGGTTATTGCAGTTGTAAGCGATCCCAATAAAAGTTTAAAAAGATTTATGGATAAAGGGTTTTCAAGTAGGGAGTATGAATTAAGATCAAAAGAGCTTCTTTCATCAGAAGAGATTGCTCGTAGATCGCATACAATTATTATCAATGATGGCTCGATCGAAGATCTCTATGCCAACGTCAACCAAATACCGTTGTAGGATATGTTATGAGTGTAGAAGAACCAAATAAACCTGAATTTGAGAAAATCAACCAAGAGAAGGAAATGCAGGCAAATACAGATAACCAAGAAGAGCAGCAGCAAGAACAACAGCGACCACTTCCCCCTAGACCAAAGCCTCGAATGAAACCAAGCCAACCTCAAACAGGCGGGCAATCTCACTCAAACCAACCAAGACAAAATAGACCCCACCGCCCCCATCAAAATTCTCAAAACGCAAATAAGCCCCATAACAACAATCGAAGGGCTCCCTACTATCCCCCTCAAGAAGCAGAAATGAACGCCCGAAATGAATCCTACTATCCAAACACTTCCTCAGAAACAGAATTTTATCAAAATGACAAAAATTTATACGCCCCAACTCAAGAGATTTACCCATCTGATTCAGACGGAGATACTCCAATCAACCCTTCTGTAAAAAGATCGATCGTTAAAATCGCAGATCTTCAAAGAATGAATATCGAAGATTTGATCAAATATGCGCATAATACAGGAATTGTGAATACAGGAACGATGACAAAATCACAAATTGTCTTCGAAATCGTAAAACAAAAATCTGCTTCTCCCCATGAAAGCTTAGTTGCAGAAGGAACCCTTGAAATCCTTCCCGATGGTTTTGGATTTTTACGCTCCCCAAACTACAACTATCTCTCTTCAGCAGAAGATATTTATATTTCACCCGCGCAAATACGCCGATTTTCTTTAAAAAAAGGGGATGATATCTACGGAGAAATCCGTCCTCCTAAGGAAAAAGAGAAATATTTTGCCCTCTTAAAAGTAGAACAAGTAAACGGAATTTCTCCAGACCAATTAAAAGATCGTGTTTCTTTTGACAACCTAACCCCTCTACATCCCGACAAACGCATCTTAATGGAAACAAATAAAGACAACTATTCCACACGCGTTTTAGACTTAGCAGCGCCAATTGGTAAAGGGCAAAGAGCTCTTATCGTTGCTCCTCCAAAAACAGGAAAAACAATCCTTTTACAAAACATCATCAATGCGATTGCGATCAATGCGCCAAACGTAGATTTAATTGTTCTTCTTATCGACGAGCGTCCTGAAGAAGTGACTGATATGCAAAGAATGGTAAAAGGGGAAGTCATTTCTTCCACTTTTGATGAACCACCAGAAAGGCATTGCCTCGTTGCAGAAATGTGTATTGAAAAAGCAAAAAGACGGGTAGAACAAGGGAAAGATGTTGTGATTATCCTAGACTCCCTAACTCGCTTAGCTAGAGCATATAACACCGTACAACCCCATTCTGGAAGAATTCTTTCTGGTGGCGTGGATGCCAATGCGCTTCACAAACCAAAAAGATTTTTTGGAGCCGCAAGAAATCTTGAAGAAGGTGGCTCTTTAACAATTATTGCATCTGCTCTAATCGATACTGGATCTAAAATGGATGAGGTGATCTACGAAGAATTTAAAGGAACAGGAAACATGGAGCTTGTTCTAGATCGTCGCCTTGCTGACCGACGTGTTTTCCCAGCGATCGATCTCATAAAGAGTGGAACAAGAAAAGAAGAGCTTCTATATCACCCAGGCGAACTTGAAAAAGTCTACCAACTCAGACAAGCCCTTGCCGACCTCGCCCCTCTAGATGCGATGAATCTTCTTCTCTCTCGCCTTAAGAAAACAAGTAGCAATACAGAATTCCTCCTTTCGATGAAAAGCTAGTAATGCAAAGAGTGGTCTTTATTTTTATTAAAAAAATAGAGACCACTTTATAGTAGAATTGCTCCAGAAATTACGTATGATATTGCTTGTAGGAACGATAAGCTTTTTCAAAGGTTTCGATTTCTTCTAATGTAACATTGCGCTTCCACCGAATATCCTTACCGTCAAAAATTCCGATACTACCGTTAAAAAACGCATCTGTTGAAATTTTAACGGGCTCTTTTTGTTGATAGAATAGCTTCCCATCCACAAAATGTATCATACTATTATGCTCCGAGCCTGATTGAATAATACAGGGAATAAAATCATTAAACGTATAAGGTTCCTGCGCCATTTCAAATCCAAGCCAAAAGGTTTCTTTATCCCCCATAACACAATCATAAACATATTCTCGGTTTACGGTTAGATCAATAATCATAAAAATTCCATTTTCATGTCTTTTTCTATTAATAAAAAGACAGCCAGACTCTTGAAATTCACCAAGAACTGGGTTTTTTATTGTGGGGATTTCACTATCCCATAAGTGAAGAAAAGCAATTGGAACATACGCACTTGGCTCTATAACAAAAGATTGAAACATCTCTCTTCTTTTTAAAAATTTCTCAATAGAAAAAAGCTCATGCTGTTGTGGAAAACAGTAAAGCCTGTCGCGAAAAAAATAGGCCCCTGTTTTAAGATAGCCTTCATTGGAAAACATCTGTTCTGGATCATCAAAAAAATAAAGATCTGCATCCATTAAACAGACTTCATCAAAACGGGTGCATTTTAACATAAATGGCTTAGAATGCCATCCACGAAGACTTCCATAAAAACCCTGGAACACTTTTTGAAAATCACAAACGGTAACTGAAGAAAATTGAGTAAGTTTTTCTATGACTCTTTCAGAAAGCTCATCTCCATCATGCCAAATTTCAATCGGCAATGTACACTTCAGCTCTTCTCTAAGATGATGCAAACTACCAATAAAATAGCGCTCTGCATAAGCATCATTCATGGAAACAACAATCCCTCTTTCCGCGAACAAAAAAGTGATCGTCATCAAAAAAAATACCACTCTTAACATTAATTACATTCCTTGTAACATCGGTATAATTTATTCAGGGAGTCTATTTCTTCTAAAGTAGCTTTACGACTTAAGTACAATTCATCTTCTCCCAAAATTTCTTTATAGCCACTAAAAGCGGTGTCTTCTAACGCTTGAATGGGTTGTTTTTGTTCGTAAAATAAAGCTCCCTCTACAAAATGGATCATCGTATTTTCTTCTCCATTTGATTTAACAGCACAAGGAATAGAATCATTAAATGTATAGGGTTCTTTAGCTATTTCTAAGCCCATCCAATAGGTTTCTTTATCTCCATGAACACAATCATAAACGTACTCTCGCTTTAGAGTTAAATGAATGATTTTAGAAATTCCCCGTAAATGTCTTTTTTTATCTATAAAAAGGCATCCAGCTTCTTGGTAATCCCCTATAACAACACTTTTTCCTACTGAAATTTGATCATCCCACAAATGAAGAAATTGCTCAGGAACGTAGCTACTTGGTTTTGTAATAAGAGCTCGAAACATCTTTTTTCTTTTCACAAAAAAAGGAAGATCTGGCGGGTAATAAATGATTCTATCTCGAAAAAAATAAGCCCCTGTTTCAAGATATCCTTTATTCAAAAACATTTTTTCTGGATTATCGAAAAAATAGACGTCTGCATCCATTAAACATATTTCATCAAAGCGACTACAGTGTAACATAAATGGCTTAGAATGCCACCCACGAAGGCTTCCAAATTTTTTATTTAAAAATTTTTCAAAATCACAAAAAGTAATATTAGAAAACTCCTTTAAGACCATCATTGTTTCTTCAGATAACTCCTCTCCGTCATGCCAAACTTCAATAGGTAAACTACACTTAAGCTCTTCTCTAAGATAGATCAAGCTTGAAATAAAGTAGCGATTTGCGTACTCATCATTCAGAGAAACAACAATTCCCTTTTCAGCAAACAAAGAAGAAATCAGGAAAAAAAAGCACA
>JBIIKD010000069.1:0-7404 GCA_044233345.1 Chlamydiia bacterium | reverse complement strand
TGCCGAACCTATAAAAGCCTCAATTCCAATTGTATTAAATAACGCGCATGAGTTTATTCTTGCACCAGTTTCTCCTAAGACAAAAAAATCGTAAGCAAGAAGTCCAAAAGTTGCAGAAGTGATAAAACCCGCAACGGTTCCTGTTAAAATAGCCAAAGCAACGGCTCCCACACTCAAAGATACCCCAACCACTTTGCTTATTTTACCTCCATAGATAATAGTATTTTCTAAAGCAAAAACTTCTGGAGATGCGACATAATTAGCAAATATTGATAAAAAATTCATTAAAAGCCCCCTATTATTTATACATCTTGTGATTGATTATTTCGTTTTTTCTACGATGGAATCTCGACCTTTAAAACTCGCTCCATTGCCCATATTTTTAATATGGCACTAATTTCTGATCGGCTATTTTTCGTTTAAATTTCAAGCGCCAGCTGTGAAAAACTCTAAATCTTCAATCACTCTGTCTATAAATTGATTTTATAAGTTAGAATTATAAAATTCTGAATAATTTTTAAAAAAAAGGTTTTTTTTATACCAATCAATATATAGCATATCTATTCTTTATAAAATCAGATTAAAATAGAGGGGTATCAGATGTCAGATTCAGAAAGAGATATTTTTTTCAAAAAACTTATTGGATTGCTAGAGGAATCTGATGGGAAGCTCCTTGTAGATGAGGTTATTTTTAGCTTAGGTACACTTGCCTACCAACTCGCTGTGCAACACGCACCAACACCTGAAGAGGGTGTGGAAATATTTTGTGAAATTATGGACTCGATTACAGAATCTGGCAATGAAGATGATTTTCCTGAAGATACTGAAGTTGAACTGAAATAAACCTTTTTTGAAACTCGATTGCAATCAAGTTAAAACCCAATTGGTTGCCTATTTCATCTCCAGACGTCATCGAGGTAGATGGGATTTGAATAATTGAAGCGAAGGCTATTGCCCCTTGAGGAGATCCAATTATTCAAAGACCGCTGCCGCAGATAGTTTGGAGATGATTATCTAATATAAATATAGTTTTTAGATTCGACTATTTTTGGAGAACCTATCGAGCTAAAAATTATTTTTTGTTTATTGCCTTTGTGATGATGTGCTTAAAGCTTTATGTGTTAAGGATGATATCGAGTGTAAAATGAGCACTGCTGAAATTATTACTGTGGGAATTACTTCTCTAGTATTTCATGGTGGCAATATTCAGCTTACAAGACGTTTTTTTTGCATTCTGCAAATATATACCTACTGTTTTGAGTCATAGCGGATTACATAGAAGATTGCTCGCTATTGCACAAGAGCATTGGGATGCTGCTTTTTCTATTCTTAAACACACATTATTCTCTCTATTTCCTAGTAAAGAGTTTATAGTGGATAGTTGACCTTTACCAGTGTGTCATCCATGCAGAAACTGTATTTAATCAAATAGCAAGATCTATGCCAAAGTTTTTTAGAGTACGATCCGCTGTAGGACTTCATCTTCGACTAGTCTTAATCCTTTTGGCTTATACCCTACATCGATTTATTCCAGATCTTGGGCTCTAATCGCTGGCTGCAACAAGCAACCTACTTCGCCTTGCTTTTCGCCAATAGGGAATACCCTTGGCTTCAAAGCTCAGCTCGTATCTTTCTTGTTTCGCTCACGCGATTAGAGTGAATAGGTAGCCAATTGGGTTTAAAAATCAGATGAGTAGAAGAGCATTTGAATAAAGGGGTGTTTTGAGAAAAGTTCTTCAAATGAGGTGAGCTTTTCAGAAAAAGAGGAGTCTGTTTCAGAAAGAAGTATAAAATAGACCCCAAGAATTCCTCCAAATGCAAACCATCCCTCTGGATAGGAGGGTAGATCTATCATAGATAGAGCGATGATTCTTTGTTGAAGGAGTAGATATTCAATAGAGTTTGGTCGTAGATCTTGCAAGATAGATGTAAGATCAGAAAGAATTTTATGCATAGCTGCTTCAAGTAATTCAATATCATTTAATTCATTAGGAAGAAGAAGAGTGAAAGTTTCTTCAATCCGGTTTTTTGCTTCTGTTATTGAAAATTCTTGCATTGCTTCTTGACCTGAAAAAAGGTTTTCTAATTTGTGACGAATAACTGAAAAAGAGGGTTTAGGGCTTTTAAGGTAATAATTTTCTAAGAAGGAAAAAATAGCGGGAATTAGAGCGTAGAGTTTTTCTTGAGTTTTGGGTTCAACGATAATAGTTGGAGATTCACTTAAAAGCTCGGCTAGAAAGTCATACTGAGAGTTGTAAAATCCTAAGACAAATTGTACCGCAAGAGCGTTGGGTTTTCCCAATATCGTTGATCGAACAGATAAAGGGTGTATGGTATCTATAAAAAAAGAGGAGAATTTTTTTGGTAGAAAAAGACCATATTGAGTGATAAGTGCGTAGAGGCTTTCTTTTATGGGCCAAATTTGATGAGCAAAACTTTTGAATTTTTTATTGGTACCAGATTGTTTAGCCTCGATAATTGGGTATTTTTCTTTCCAAAACTGAGTATAAAAAAGCTCATTTATTCGTTGACCTTGTACAGTAGAACTTGAATCGAATTCTTCAAGTTTTTCTAAAACTTGTTTTTTTACGTCAAAAGGACGGTAAAGAGGTAGATTTCTTTGATAAAACTGCCTTTTTTCCCCAAGAACGGACTGTATTTGGTTTACAAGTTTATGACTATTTGCAGTTGCGATCGCCTTGAGTTTTTTTATTCCACTTCCTAATTTTGGGTCTAAATTAAGCTCGATTAAAACAGGGTACCAGTCCTGTACAAGGTGATGTTGGTAAGTCGCTCGATCTAAAATAAACAAGTCTTTAAAAATCTTTTCATCGATAATTTTGATAAGTTCTAAGCTAAATAGTTCTGAATGAAAGAGTATTAAATTTTTAAGCTGAAGAGAAAAATCTTGTATGGATTGAAAAAGGTAAGAAAGAATCGTTTCTACAGAAACACCATCATAGGCAGAGAAAAGATCAATACAAGATAAGTAACTTAAGATGTTTTCTCCTAGAATTTTTCCTTGTACAAGAGGGTCTTTAATGGGTTCTTTATTGTAGTCTAGGTGTAGAAGTTGGCAAAAAGCTTCAACAAGAAGTTGAATATTTTGGATTTCAAGTGGGGGATGAAATTCAATTTCTTCAGATTCTTTCTCTGGTTTTTTGTAAAATTTCCCTTCTCTCATGTTAATTAGAATCTCCTTAAAATAAGGAAGTTCGAAAAAAGTCTGAATGGGAAGAGGAAATGAGGTGCTCTCTTTATTTATAATGGATTCAATAGCAGCGCCTAGTTCTATATTGAGATCAGGTTTTGCTAATTGCCAATTTCTTACAAAGTCGAGAAGTTTATTCGCTTTCGGTCTTAATTCTGGAATTGAATTTTTCATAATATAATTGTTAATTATTATTTTAATTTATTATAATAAAGTTAAGTTATTCAGAACAGTGTTTTATTTTTTTTCCTTTCTGTTTGAAAATATTTGGAATTGAGTAGTATGCTAAAACCTATGAAACGAATGAATTTTCTTCCTAATGCGATCACCACATTTGGTTTAGCCTGTGGTCTTTTCGTTATTTTTCGAGTAAACATGATGGGGAATGGAACATTCGAGCTCCTTTATCATATGACCCTTATATTACTCCTTTCAGGCCTTGCAGATCTATTAGATGGAGCTGTCGCTCGAGCTGTAAAGGGAGAGAGTGAGTTTGGGTTAGTTTTTGATTCCTTGTCAGATGCAATCTGTTTTGGAGTGGCACCTTCTGTTTTGTTTTTAAAATTCCTTTCGGTTCCACAGGAGAAATTTATAGGGTTTCTTGCCCTTGCAAGCGCTATGATATATACTGTTTGCGGAGTCTTAAGGCTTGTGAGATTTAACCTAAAAGCCGTGCAAAAAAAAGATCTTGAAGAAGAAAAATCAAAAAGCAGCACATTTGTTGGTCTTCCAATTCCAGCAGCAGCTGCTGCAGTCATTTCTCCAAATCTTCTTCTAAATACTCCCTATATTGAAGAGTTATTTGCTCTTTCCTTAACACTCAAAGCGATTATTCTCTCTATTATTTCGATTGCGATTGCCGATCTTATGATTAGTAAATTTCGTTTTCCTAGTCTAAAATCAGTTCGTTTCAAAATTCGCTCCTTTAATCTAGTGTTTTTTGGGACACTCACTGCAACTATTTTCCTTTATGGCCTTTTAAACTACCTCCCGATTGTTCTTATTGTCCTTGCTTGGGGATACATATTTGTGAGCCTTGCCCTTTCTTTGATAAGAATTATATCTGGTAGAAGAACAAAAAGTCTTGCCGACTTTGAACCTGCTAATGATGAGGAAGAAGAGGATGAAGAAGAAAAGATAAAAACCATTTCTTATAAAGAAAAGCCGTAATTTTTTTATTTATAGAGGTGGCCATTTCTAATATCAACCAAATTCTGCATGCGATCTCCCTGAGTTTTTAGTCGAGGATGTAAAAGATCAAATCGATTATCTCCATCTTTGGTAATCAAGAATTTTCTCCAGAGATTTGAAAGAAACGAACCTTATTGATTTCTGTAATAAATGTTAAGGCATCTTGCTTTAAAAAAACGTTAGGTGCGCTGTTTTGAGCGTGCTGTGAAGAATTAGAAAATGCCGACCGATCAGCGCATATTATTCTCCAGTTAGAAAAAAAGAGAAAGCTAATAATGGAAACTGATAGACCAATTAGTGCTGCAGTAGAGGTTTTTATAAATTTTTCCATGCCAATTGGAGAAAAATAGGCTGCTGAGGAAGGAAATAAAATGCTAATCGCTACCGTTGTTGTGACACCAATAATGGCAGGAACTACAGCTATCCATAAGAGATCATTCGTTTTTATATGTGAAAGTTCTCGGGCTATTCGAAACTCTAATTCTCCGTGTGCTATATTGGAAACTAAATCAGGATTAATGACTATTCCGGCTCTCCCGGAAAAAAATGCAATGCCTTGAAATTGTATGGCCTTTGAGGACCCTTTTTTTTCTATTAATTCTATAGGCTTTTTTAAGTCTAATTTTTGGCTTACTTCTTGAATGGAAGATTTTATAAATTTTCGTTGTGTCGCATTCAAAAATTGATCATCTTTTTAAAAGCGAAGCTTCGAAGAAAAAATTCCAGGAATAGTCATGAAGAGGATAGCTCCACCGCCTGACCATAAGTTTAAAAGTGTTTTCATTATCAGCCTTTAATTCAAAATATTCGCTATATTTATATTTCTTTTAATAATTAAAAATCAATTCGATTTAAATGTGATTTTTAGTTGATCTTAGTTAGTTTTTTTCATTTTTAATTCAGCTAGCTTTTTAGAGGTGTAGTTTGCAAAAAATTGACACTGGTCTTTTTGCTCAGGGCTGCAGATCGAATCGTCTAACCCGTACTCTGCTAATAGGTAGGTGTAATAGATATTGATTGCTTCGTCTGATACTTCTGGACCTGTTTTTCGATAAGAATCTAGGAAAGCATCTGAAAGAATGGTGAGTTCATTTTCAGTCAGATTGTAATAAAGTCCTAAAACTTCAAAAGTAAGAAGAAATTCGGCAAGGTCGTACGCTACGGGAGCGCCTTTAAGGGATTCTTCACTTCCTGGGACATCTATAAAGGTTGTTTTGTCTGTTTTTGTATCATAGAAGATATTGCCTAGGTGCGTATCGCCATGAATCATTCCAAAAGGCCCCGGAAGTTCTTTTGCAATTGTGATTCCTAAATCTTTTTCCGTTCTTTTAAATCGCTTTTTGTAATTCTCGGAGGGGCTCTTTTTTATATGAAGTTTATGAATTTCTGCAAGACCTGTCCCACTGAGTTCAAACCCACGCTTTAATTTAGCTTCGATATTTCTTTTTTCTTCAATATTTGTTGTTCGACTATACTCTCGAAGAAGGTTATTTAAAGACTTGCCTGGGGCTACAGTTTCTAAAATAAGTCCTTTTTCTCCATTTCCATCAGAGATAATCGCATCGCCTAATATTTTAGGTGTTTGAAATTTTTTAAGGGAGAGTTTTTCAAACTGTTTTAACATCGATTTTTCATGAAGGTAGGTAAGGGGGTCATTTGTATAATCAACCATTTTAATAACCCCTAGGGCTTCCTCTTTTTTATTTAATATGAAGTAAATGTGACTTTCAAGACCCATTTCAGCCATATCAGAATCTGCCTTATACTCTTTAATTGAAAACATCTCTGATTCAAGACCTAGGATTTTCGAGGCAAAAGAATATAAGGATTTATTGAATTCATCATTTTTTACAGAAACCATTTTAGGTTCTCTCACTACACTGCTTTTTGCAGGAAATGAAGGAAAGATACAGCCTAAAAAAATGAATATAGATAATATAAAAGAGAGCATAGTTTATAAGCCTTAATTTATGATTATAAATTTTATATCATCTTTAACTATAAATCAATAATTAATGGTTTATTTAATGATGGAAATTTTAGGGAGTAGATATATATAAGATTTTGTGATTCTACGTAATTTTTTAAATTAGAAAAGTCGATTTTAAAAAATATTTGATCAAAATAAAAAGTCCATTCATGGTATTGTAAAAATGGCATTTTGATTATTATAATTAAAATTAAATAAATTATTTTCGTGCGAGTTCTGTTAAAAAAAGGGATATTTATGAGTTTTTTCTATTTGGGATGGGTGCTTATTCTTCCTCTAGCTTGGCTTTGGGCTCAAAAGCAAAAATTGGAAACTGAACTTGTAGCGGCATTAGCTAAATTACAAGCTCAATCAGAACTTTATGAGGAAAAAATGAAGTTCGTTTTAGAGACAAAAGAAAAGTTAGCTGAATCTTTTAAGGTGATTTCTTATGAGGCAATGGAGAAATTTCAAAAGCAGTCAGATCAAGAACTATATAGAAAAGAAGAGGCGCTCCTTGAGAAATTAAAGCCAGTAAAAGAAGGGCTTTCAAAGCTTGATGAAGGGATGCGAAATATTGAAAAAGAGAGAAAAGGGGAAAAAGAGGTCTTTAAAGAGCAGATTCAGTCAATACTTCGATCAGAAAAAGAGTTAAGGGAAGAAACAGCAAATTTAGTAAAGGCCCTTAGAAAACCAGATGTAAGGGGAATGTGGGGAGAGTTACAATTAAGACGGGTTGTAGAGCTTGCTGGAATGCTTAATTACTGCGATTTTTCTGAGCAAAATAGTACTTCAGAAGAAGAGGGTCGATTTAGGCCAGATATGATCGTAAAGCTTCCAGGGGAAAGACAAGTGATCGTAGACTCAAAAGCTCCATTCGAAGCTTTTCTAGAGGCCAATCAGACAGAAGATCCAAAAGAAAAAGAGGAGAAATTAAAAACCCATGCAAGGCATTTAAGACAACACGTGACTCAACTTGCTAAAAAAAGTTACTGGAGTCGCTTTCAGCCAAGTCCTGAGTTTGTGGTTCTTT
>JBIIKD010000044.1:0-9468 GCA_044233345.1 Chlamydiia bacterium | reverse complement strand
AAAAAAGGGACTAATCTTCTCCTTAAGAAGTTCATTTTGACGAAAGGATCTCCTGACTCGGAAGAAGAAGACTATAAGTCAGGCATAAAAGAGAGGCATTTTTATGCCTATAATGATGACGCCGCTCTTATTCAGGTCATTGTCGATGATGGTAAAGAAGGAACCCTCAAAGATGATTATGGGGTTACCGAAAGGAACGTCACTCGCATTTCTCCAAAGCAAGAGCTCCCTAATGTCGGAGCCCCTGAAGTAGTTGAACAGAAATACAGCTCTACAGATGGGAAATCGGAATTCCTTCTAAAAAGAACTGTCAATCAGTTCGATGGACAGGGAAACATCGCTTCCCAGGCCATTTATGATAAGGAACAAAATATACCCGAAAAGTTCTTCTTCAAATGGAAAATAATTTAAAAACAGGAAAACCGGATTTGCATGGGTTTCCTAGGATAGTTGATAACTATGCTGGTTTGGGACGAAAAGAATTAATCCAAGGAAAAGACGGAATCTCGAGAATAAAAATATCTTTAGAGGGTGGTTACAAAAGTCAGGAGGGACACTTTGAGTGGATTTTAGAAGCTGATCAGTCGGTAAACCATAGAATATTTATCCCTAACCTTTAAGGAGAACTATAATGTTAAAGCAAGAAATTAAAGAAAAAATAACTCAAAAATATATTCCCTTAGAAGAGTATGGTTTTAATGATCTAGCATGGAATAAGGAAGACGCAGAAGATCTTATTGATAAAATTATGAAAGATAAAATAGGCATTCTTGGGGGAGATGTTTATAGGTTAACATCTACTCATTTAGAACCCCTACCGGAAAACTGGTCTTGTGAACCCACTGAAAAAGAATCAGAAGAAGAATATTATCTCAGGAGTAAATGCGAATCGCTAAAATACATTAAAAGTTACCCAGTTCAACCAGGAGAAAAAATCCTGTTTTCAATAACTTTTACGGAAAAGATCATTTAAAAAACAAAGCTAACTGATAATTCCTAATTATTCAACAAACTTGGAATATTTTTATGGTCACTGAAATCAATAAACTAGCTTGTAGAGTATGTGGAAAAATTCAGGATGATCCTCCATGGGGAGAAGATGGACAATCCCCAACATATCATATATGCGATTGTTGTGGAACTGAATTTGGATATGGGGACTGCACATTAAAGGCTATTCAAGCTTCGAGAGAGCGTTGGTTAGCCAAAGATGCTGATTGGAGATATCCGGAAGAAAAACCAAAGAATTGGTCATTGGAAGAGCAGATGAAAAATATTCCTCAAGAGTACAGGTAAGTTTTCTAGAGAGGAACTAAAAATGGAAAATAATGAAAAATATTGCCTTTGTACATGCTGTGGTTTTTTGACTAGATCTGAATCTAACTCTGCCTGATCGCGCAAATCTGATTCTTGAATTTCAGTCCCTTGTTGTTTTTCTGGCTGTTCAATATTTTTATCTGTTCAATATATATTGAACAGTTGAATTAGGTGAACAGAGTATTTCATCCAAGATAGGGGAGATTGAGGGGCTCTCGAAGATACAAGCCAATCATCGTACCCCTCTTGAAAATCCCAGGTTGGATTTGTCTCATCTTTTAAAATTTTCGCATCGTATCCCATCAAACTCAAAGGAATTTTGAAAGTTGAGCAGGGGCTCATTCGTTTGTTAATATTAGGACCCAATTCAGTGACTACTTCATCTGTCATGCCGTCAACAAGAAGAAAATTTTCCTCTGCAGCAAAAGCATGCATACAGGGAACAACGAATAGGCAAAAAACAATCAGCCTTAAAAACGGTAGACGACTCATAGCAACCTCATTTGGGAAAGAATTCTACTATGAGAAATGCTTTGTAAGCCAGAGAATTAGATCGTCATCTAACGGGTGTTTTTTCAAAAAGAATCATGCATCTTCCAATGCTGTGTCTCCAAGTCGGTATAGGTCACTTGGCGAGTTCCAGTGAGCGATTGTAGATTTAATGGCATTTTTTAACTGATGGAAGAGTTTTGGTCTTTCTGGAGGAGTATCCATAAGCGTTACAATGTTCACAAAGTCAGTAATAAAAGCTGGGCGTAACCATTCAGCAGGGAGAATGCCTCCGAAATGTATATAGCTACTTTCTAAAGCACTTAAGTCAAGTGGAAATTGGTGGCGATGGCGCAAAAGAATAGAAAAATCAAGTATGCCAATACCTGCATGAGCAAACTCCCAATCTAGGACTGAGACTTTTCCTTGTGGTTTGTAGAGTAAATTTACAGGCTTAAAGTCAGAGTGTGTAAGACATATGTTGTCTTTTTTGACCGTTGGAAAAAAATCTTTGTTTTCTTGAACGAAGGCAAGAGCTTCATCAGTCAGTTTTTCACCCAGTCGAAACTTTACATTTTCACTCTTCGACAAAACCGAATAGGTCTCTTCAAAATAAGGACTTGAACCTAATTCAAAAGGATGTCCAATCGCAATGCCATCTCCAAACAGTCCAGCCTTGGGCAGTATAAATGCATGGATTGAGGCAAGCACATGACCTAGTTCATAGGATAAGTTAGCTTTCTCTTGCTGGGGCAGCTCAGAGATATGAACTCCAGAAACAAACTCAAAAATGGAATAAGCCCATGGTTTGTGCTCTTCATCAGCATAAATGAGTTTAGGAGTGGGAACACTTTTATCAATAAGCTGATGAATGGCTTTTTCTGTTTTACAATGTGTACGATCCCGAGCGTAAATCCTTAGAGCAAAAGTACCTTGATCTATTTGAATTTTATAGGTCGTATTCAGTGCGCCACCAGAAAGGATTTTCCAACCATCCAACTTTTTGGCATCAGGAAACGCTCTACGAACTAAAGCAAGCAGTTGATTATCATCAAGTTGAATGTTTTTGATGCTTCTTTCTATTTCCACTGCATCGCTCCTTGAGTCAATTGCTCAATAGCTTGGGCAAGTTTCTGACTTCCATGCACTCTTCGTCCTTTCTCGTGGAATAGATGGTTGAGGGGGATGTCAGCGATTAAAAACTGTTCTTTTCCTTCTTGGCTACGTGCGACTTCACGACCATCTGGATCGTAAATTACGCTATGACCAGGACAAACTGATGTGTCATCATTGGTCCAAATCCAATCAGCAGAAATGAGCCAACAACGATTTTCATGAGTTCGAGCAACAAATTGACTGTAGTATGGAGGGCGTTTTGCGTAAGGATGATCCACAGAGACTTTATTGCACATGGGTGAAAAGAGAATGGTTGCTCCATGCAAAGCAAGAATACGTGCAGGTTCAAAATAGTTGGTGTCAAGACAGATCACAACTCCAAACGTAATGCCTTTACTCCTAAAAGGAGAAAAAGAAGTCCCCGAAGTAAAATAGTTGTGATAAAGGTAATGTTTTCTCTGTACGCCAAGAAGTCTGCCATTTTCAATAATCGCAGCAGAGTCGAAAATCTGATTGCCATCTCGTTCATTAAACCCAACAACTACAGTTGCAATAGAATTTCTAAAAAACTTAAGCCATTCTTGAAAGTCTGCTCCTTCCACTTCGAGGGAATTTTTACGGGCCAACTCTTCTTGAGCGTAGTATCCAGTTAAAGATCCCTCTGGGAGACATAAAAAATTGATTTGCTTGGATGCAGCTTTATCCAAGATGTTTTGAATTTGAGCTTTTCGGTCTTGGTTGTCAATAGCTGGAGTGTATTGGTATGCTGCAACTTTAATCATTTTATCTCATAGGTTTTTTCTCAATATAAACATCTTAGACTCCTTTTCGTACCCTTCTCTGCAGAATTCAATTGAATATCCGAGCTTCTGATAGAACGGAAGTGCTTCCCAGTCCATGGTATTGAGAGTGACGAATGAGGCTCCACGCTCTCTTCCAATTTTTTCAGCCTCATGCATGAGCTTTTTTCCCCATCCCTGATGACGCAAAGTTTTGTCTATCCAAAGAGAATCTACGTAAAGAGATCCATAAAATAGGGTACCAGAGGCACCCCCAAGTACTTGTTCCTTTTGATCTTTGATAAAAATGCTAAACGGGCGAATAGGAGAAAGTCCTTTTGCTTGGAAAGCCTCTTCGCTGATTCCATGATAGAGAATTTCTTCGTACTCTTTCGGGATAATCGTGTAATGTTCTAAACGAAGGGGTTCATTTTTCATATAGTTTTATTCGCTTATTGGAATCATCAAAATTTACCAATGGAATTCGTTCATTGATTTTATCCACCATAAAATCTGCACAAGGCTTTACGAGCATTTTGATGTCATCCCAGTGCTCATTCTCTATGCCTATACAAATTGATTTGGCACGTTTTATTACAGGTTGATGCTTTTCAGGCAGGTGATTTATCACCCAACCTGCTGCTGCTGGTTTAGATCTTATTGTGTCTGTTTCCAAAGTGCTCCAGATACGGGCAAAGGTAAGTAAAACATTCCGAGTATCATGTTCAAGATCTGCGGTAAGTCTATTTACATCATGAATCATAGCTTTCATAAAATCATGATAGGGCACTTCCACTAAAAGCTGGCTAGGTTTTAATCCCCACAAGGTTTCGCTCTTTAATAGCACTTGAGTAACAAGGACCGCTAGATCAGGCATTTCATAGTTTTCCCATGGCTCAATGATGCCCTTTTCAAATGAATCCCGTAGGTACTCACCATATTGGAAATCAAAACGAGGGGGATATTGCCAAGGATTAATCATCCTCTTCTCAACAAGCGTTATTTCAAGAGGCCTTTTTGAGCTTTTCATGTAAATGCCAGATATTTGGAGAAGCTTAGCAATTAATTTAGCTTTTTCTTCTGAAGTTGTCGCACGACTGGTAACGGCGAATAAATCAATGTCACTGTATTTTTGGAGACCGCCTACAAGAGATGAACCATAAAGATAAACTCCTAAAAGATCAGACCCAAGAATCGTTCTTAATAATTCTATGCTGTCTTTAAGTTGTTGTTGCATCTCAGGGCTATAAGTAGACTTCATAGAGAATCTTCTATTTTTAATTGCATATTAGCTTAGATCCTTTCTAAGAAAGAATTTTGAATGACCGAACCAACAATTTTTTAATTCACCGACCCGTTTATAACCGTTTTTCAAATAAAATTCTTCCGCTTGGAAATCAAAGCTATCTACCGCAGAAAAAACGCATCCATTTTTAATGGCTTCTTGCTCTGCTGCATCTAATAGTTTTTTGCCGTATCCTTGCTTTTGAAGACTGCCTTCAACCCATAGTACGTCAATGTAGATTGATTCTGTGCCCATAAATGCTTGTATCCCACCGAAAATCTTTCCCAGATCATTTTTCAAAAAAATGGAAAATGCTTTATCTCGCTCACCTAACACATTCTCATTGAATGCAACAATACCTTCCCTCACAACAGCATTATCAGCCTCATTAGGTGCATAATCAACGACCACTTTGTATAGGCATTGTTGCGCAAATAGCTTCGGAGTTTCTATGAGATGGGAAGGACATAAAGCAAGGGACTTAATCTTTTCGACATTCTCACTAATGCTTGCCTGATGCGTATCTATCTCCAAGTCATAAGAAGCATTGACATGTACTTTGTGGAACTGGCCTCTTGCAGATCCTGGGATGCGATTACCTCGTTCCTTTTCTCTTTGCTCTAAAACTACGAGGGGAGCATTTATACCAACCCATAAAACTCGGAAGTTTTTCAAAATTTTCTTCCACTCATCAAGCTGCTGTTTTCCGAAAGAGACGTCATCAATTACAATATGATGGCCCATTTTGGCAAGCGCAAGAACTACTTCTTGAAATGTTTTGCCTATCTTTTGAGCATACGGTCCAGCTTGTAATTCTTGAACGGGATTACCAGATGTATCCACGCTTTTTTTCCAGCTATATCCAAGAGAAGCTTCTCCTCCTGTCCAGTCATTGATTTTTTCAGGCATCCATCCAATGATTTTATCAATACCGACATGTAAAAAGGGCTCTTCAAATGCGTGTTGTAATGCCTTTGCAAGCGTTGTTTTGCCGCTACTTGATGGACCGTTGAGGTAGATGATTTGCGCAAGTTGTTTTTCCATATAGAAACAATAGCATAAGTGTTCTATCAGAGAGAATAAAAAAGGGACAAAAACAGGGAGGGTATTTTAAAAACTCCCGAGAGCCAGAAGGGTTTTGTACAACGACACCCATACATCTTTGAAGGTGTTTTCGTCTTTCGTATTAATCAGGCCATCTATAGCTTCTAAAGCATTCTTTTTTGCTGCAATGAACGTAATAGCTCTTGGATCTCCCATATTCATGGGAATTTTTTTGAACTTCTCATTTAGCCATTTTTTCTTCCCAGGCCCGTTAAAATCCTTCATGTGCGCTTGCATTCGAGGGTCTGTTATGTCATTAACGATTCTTTGAGCACATTCACTAGAAAAGCATTGAATGAGATTCTCCCAAGATTCTGAGTTATTCAAGACATTTACACTGCTTTGGATTTTTAGATTTTCTCCAGGGAGAGGAACTATCTTTTCTCTCGTTGATTTTTCATGATCCTGTTTCATTTTCTTAAGTTTTTCTGGTGAGTAGTCTCTCCCTCCATTTGCATCTATTAGTTTAGCACATATTTGACATAAATAAATTCCATTTGAAATAGAGGCCTTTTCGTCGGTTGTTGCAGATTCGGAAGCTCTCGGCCCATTTCTAGCTGCTGCGATAATATGCGCTGCTTGTCCTGTATGGGCGTGTTCAGAATCGCTTGATTCAGCTGCACATAGTGTTGAGATTTGACAATTGGAGCATCTGTATGCGGCTCGTTTTGCAAGAGCATTGATTGTTTTTTGAGAAAATTCACCAGTTCTTTTTCGTTGATTCATATATTAAAGTTACTAAATTTTTTATGATTTTAGCAGACAACATGATTAATTGACAGACTATGCTACCCATAGCTAGCATTCTGAAAGTATGGAATGCATGGATGACGAAGTTATGTAATGGGAGGCTAGACTACTTCAGAAAATTTTGGAAATTTTTTTTCAGAACTCTCTCCTTAGGACGATTTCCCTAAATATGAATAGGTACCGCTTCTATTTAAGGAGCATACCCCCTCTGTTTTTCCACGGTGCTCGTTCCATCCCCTGGGAGTCCCATTAGGTTTCTGCAGGGTTTTTTGTCTTGTTTGTAACCGCTTTGATGAACTCGCTTTTTTTGACATAGCCATAGAAGCCTTCAGGGAATGAAGCAAAGGGCATGAAAGCAAGATACGCCTCTCTATTGCCTCCAGAAGCGTAGAAACGCTGGCGAGCTTGTATTTCTAGCATCCTTTGATGTTGGGCATCTCTTGGCTTGCCGATGCCAATCAAGGCCCACAGTCTATCACCAGACCCCATCTTCTCTAATTTGTTTAGCCGTATTTTATGAGACATAACATCCTCCTATTCTGTGATGGTATCTTCTAGTTTTCTGATGCGTTGCTCGACATCTTTGAATTCCATATATTTGAGTGTCATATTCAAAAGGTCAATAGCAACTCTATGTCGGACCGATTCTGATTCAGCATGATCAAGTAGGCCAATAAGGGTATCGCATGCTTTTGATGCTGTCGCTTTTAAGCGATCCACAGCTTGGTTCACAGCCTCATTCTTTCTATTCTCTAGCTCCTGTCGAAAAGCTGGCTGATTTAGCCAATCAAATATTTGCTTTGGGGAAACTCCAGATTGCTTAGCAGCTAGCTCAATGCTTGGGTTGCTAATCAGAAAAGGCAATGCGTGCAGTTGTCGCCTTGTTAATGATGATCTATCTTTCATGAGATTTCCTTACGTTTTATTACTATTTGTTATTCCTGCCTCTATCCATTTTTTTAGGTCTATTCCTGCAAGATAAGCATCTCCAGGGCTTTTTTCTATGGGCACTGGCCAGGCTCGCAACTTAGGATAGGTTGATTTCCAAAATTGAAATGCTTTCTTACCAGCTTCGTCAAAGTCTAGGGCAAATAAGAGAGTTGATGCTGTCTGCAGGATGTTATGAGTGGCTAAGTCTGGTTTCTTACCCGCCCCACCAAGTGCCAAGCAGCAACATACATCGTTTGCAAACTGTTGGGTAAGTATGGCATCTAATTCAGATTCGATGATGACAATCGGCATATCACAAGGAGTTCCATAAAAAGAGGGGCATTTCAGGCTTCCTGAGATTTCAACGTATTTAGGGAGCTTGTCTCCTTCCTTCCAGCAAGAACGACGGATTTTCAGACTGGATACAATGGTTTCATTGACAGTTGGAATAAGAATGCCTTTGGGAAGCCATAGTTTCTTTTCCTGCCCATTTTCTTTGATAATCTGCGGCAGACCCCATTCTGGTAGTGACAAGAACTTATTTTCAGGATTCCATCCCAATGAGAACGATTTAATTGTTTCTATAGAAAAACCTCTGTCATATAGGAGTTGCAATCTAGAGGGGTTGTTTAGTAAATCGAAGTGACTTTCTAGTATGGTTTCTCGAGCCTTCTTTTGCCAAAGTTCAGATGGAAGACTCACTCTTTCAGGAGAAAAGATTGGTGTTCTTGCAGCTCTGCCGAAAAAAGATGTTTTCGGTTCGATACCTGTTTTTTTGCAGGCTGAGCGATAGTCTAAATCGAGAAAGTCTCTACAAAATTGAATAGCATCGCCTTTTACATTGCACTGGCGGCACCAATATTGATCTGCTTTCGGCCAAAACATGAACCTATCATCTCCACCGCAATTAGGGCATGAAGAGTGGTATTCTCCGCCTTTCGTTGATGATGTTCTTTGAGGTAGGAACCCTCTGTCTTCAACAAGTTCGAGTAAATTCATAGAACCTCGCTTCTTTGGTCAGGGAGGGCATGGCTGTCTTGGCAATTCTTAAGTTTTTTACTCATTTGTTTTCTCATATAAAATCTGATTTTACCCTGACCACCTTGACCACTATGACCAATCCCAAATTTGAGAAGTTTGCTTGTAAGCTTTTTCAAAAGAGAGGCGACATTCAGCAAGAGGGGGAAAGACGTAAATAAAAGGTCTTTTAGTATTTTCTTCTCGTGGATTCCTGGTTGTCGCAGTTCCAGGAATGAGTTCTCTCAATCGTTTGCCAAGCTGTTCCTTCCTGGAGATGTTTTGACGTTCGTGCTCGCACCAAGATTTATAGTGATCATAAAATCTATGAATAGTGGTATTTTGAAGCTCTGCAGATGGTCCCGCATTTGCGTGATCCCAGCAACCCTCTTTCAAAGAGGTATAAATAAAGCGATCTATGCTGGAAGCTCCTTCCATTTTCATGTCAAATCCTGCAAAATTTTCTGGCATGATTTTGGGATCAAATCCTGATAAATCTTCATGAAGAAGATCATACATAAGGGCTTCATAGCCACCCTTTGATAGCTGTTCATAAATAGCATTAAAGTAAGCAGTGTCTTCTTTTCTATGCGCTAAAACATCCAAAACAAAGAATCTGCGATCATCTGGGTCCAAGTGGATTGCCCAGTCTTCGTTGCTACATGCAATAAGGTGCTTATA
>JBIIKD010000042.1:0-9559 GCA_044233345.1 Chlamydiia bacterium | reverse complement strand
TTTAAATTTTTCACAATTTCAAATCTCATAGATAGCACCTCACAATTGGGAGCTATTATACCAAATCAAGATTAAAATTTGAGTTTTGAAAGAAGTCTAATTTTTTGGAGCAAATGACCCATGGATTCCAATTCAAGAGGCTGATGTGATCAGGGACCGACTGCAAACAGACTACTATGAGTCTCCCGATCAGGGCCATTTTGGCGGAGATTACTATAAAGAGACGTTCCCTGAACTTATATACTCTTCGTGAATCAAAATTTTGATTCACGAAGAGTATATAAGGCATATGAAAATTGGAAAGAGGGCTCGAAAAACGAGCAAGCATACTGGGAAGGGGAGAAATCTGGCTATCAGATGGATGCGCATAGGGAAAAAGATGGTAAACAAAAAGACACTGCCCCTAAATCAAATGGAGCCCAAAATGATCAATTCGAGGGAGCTTTTAAAGAAATAGAGAGAAAGTTAGGAAAGAAACTGGATAGAAGTGATCGAGAAAAATTACATAGACATGTAACTATACTCTTCGTGAATCAAAATTTTGATTCACGAAGAGTATACATGCCATAGCTTACAACCTTTGGTGTGGTGGTTCTAAGTTGGATGGCGTGCTTGTTAAGATTGTTCTTTACTGCACCGCCATTGCACCGCCGGCATAAACTTTAAACTTGAAAGGAGTTTCTCTCAAGCTCAATGTAACCGAGATGCAGTGGAATGTGCTGGTGAAAGGATGGGGCAACCTGGACTTGAACCAGGGACCGACGGGTTATGAGTCCGCCTATTTTCCACACTGATCATCTCTGATCAACTGTTCACATCACTATCATACAAAGACTTAAGTGTTGAAGTCAAATGAAGAAAGTTGTTGTCAGATGGCATAAATAAGGCATCACTGTGCCACTAGCGTGCCATGGATTCAAAAAATAAAGCAAAAAAACATACTTCTGAGGTAAAATTCTATCCTATTGAAATATAAGAGCAACAAAATGTGGTGTATTTGGAAAAAATCCGTCTTGATTTTGATCATTTCTTGCTGTTGGGGATCAATAAATGCTGAGCAAGCAATAATTTCGGAAGGGGAAGTATGTGTGTCACAAGAACAAACCGAATTGAGGACTGACATGGAATGCAATGTTTATATAGTCAGGGCTTTTTGTCGTGACAGTCTGGGAGGAAATTTAGCAGGGGTTGTTCTTGAACAAGGGCTTACAACAGAACAGATGCAGGCGATCGCAAAAGAACTGAATTTTTCAGAGACCGTCTTTCTCTCAAAAATAGGTCCTACTCTTTATAAGGCCTTATATTTTACGCCCAGTTCTTCGATAGATTTTTGTGGCCATGCCACCATTGCAGCTTTTGGTGTATTGAAGCAAATCAATCACTTAGAAAACGAAATTTACCAAGTTGAAACTCCTGCAGGTCTCTGTGACATCACTTTAAGTGATTCTTTGATTTTTTTAAGTCAGCCCTTACCTGTTTTTGGGCAGGTTATTCCTGAAGAGGAAATTGCTCCTGTTTTGGGGATTTCTGTAAGAGATATTCAGTTAACCCACTTGAAGCCTCAAATTGTTTCCACTGGATTGCCTGATATTTTTGTTCCAGTGATTACTCAAGATTGTCTTTCTACTCTAAATCCCAATCATGAACTGATTACAAAACTTAGCGAAAAATATGATGCAATTGGTCTTCATGTATTTTCATTGGAAACTTCTGGAGGAGCAACTACTGCTTTTTGCCGTAATTTTGCCCCACGCTATGGTATCCCCGAAGAATCAGCAACAGGATCTTCCAATGGTGCTTTAGGATGTTATCTATCTCAACAAGACGTCCTAATGTCAAACAATACGCATATGTTGCTTTTTAAACAGGGCGATCTATTAAATTCCCCTTCAAATATTTATGTGCAGTTAACTATTAAGGATAAAAGAATCGAGAAAGTGGAATGTGGTGGGCAAGTTATTATCGATGAAATCAGAACATTACGGCTGGAATGAAGGAAAATAGAGATAACATGAACCAGATAAGTCGCTTAGGTGCTTATGGAATTTTGGTATGCGATTCCAAAATCCTACTCACACGAAAAAAATCAGGTCCGTATAAAGGGCTATGGGATTTGCCTGGAGGAGCTATTGAATTCGGGGAAACGCCCGAAGAGGCTTTAAAAAGAGAGTTATTGGAAGAATCTGCCCTTTCAATCGTTCGATTCGAATTTGCAACCACAGCTACAGCGGTTGGTGATTACGAAGATCGTGGTGTACCTTATCGATTGGGATGATTTACAAAGTAACAGATTGGACTCAAAGGGCAGATCTAACGTCAGAAGAAGAAAATCGTTGGGCAGCACTCAGTGACCTTCATTCCAATGCACTCACACCTTTTGCGAAGCAGGCAGTTGCTCATTTGCCTAAAGATCATGGATGGCGTCCTCAAAATAGCATCAGAGGGAAGGCTATAGCTCTTGCTAAACTCAAAGATAAGTTACTCGTCTGCGAAGTTTTGAATGATCAGGGAATTTTGAAAGGGTGGTGCCCTCTTGGTGGAGGAATTGAATTTGGCGAAACAGCTGAAGTTGCTTTGAGAAGAGAGATTCAGGAAGAGCTCAGATCTGATATTCAAATCATTGGAGATCCCATAGTTTTTGAAAACATTTTTCAACACCACGGCATTCAGGGACATGAAATTGTTTTCGCTTTTCGTGTCCATTTCAGCGACTCACAAATTTATGCGAAAAACCGTTTTCAGATATTCGAAGCAAGGGGGAGTGCTCATTGGGTTGAATGGATTGAAATTGAACGGTTTAAAAAAGGGGAACATATCCTATTCCCACCTAACCTATTGAAAAAGTTGACTTCAATTTAAAGTCTCTACTGACTGCTTTGACATGAGCTTTTGAAATAAGTCAAGTAAACAAGCTGCTTCTTGTTTTGTAAGAGGATTAAAGAATTCGGCATCATCTCTCTCTACTATAGGCAATGCTCGGCTGAGTATTTCAGATCCTGGTGCAGTCAAAGAAACATTCTTAGCTCGCCCATCGGAAGCTTTGTCTCTTTTGATGAATTCTTTCTGCTCTAACCCTTTTATAATTTGAGATGTAGTGTTGGGGTCTAATCCAGCCATTTTTCCAATCGCTGCTTGAGTTGTAAGGTCTTTATTTCTAGTTAACCAGCCCGTAGTTGCCAGGATTACAAATTGAGGGTGAGTTAAGCCAAAAGTTTTAAGGACAATCTCAATGCTGCTTCGCCACGAGGTGCTAATGTGCCATAAGAGAAAACCAGGGCTTTGCTTGGGACCTTCATAAACACTGATCTCTTTGAAATTCGGTTGTTCACTCATTTTAGTACTCCCATATTTTTTGCGATCAGCTTGAAGTCTTGGCAAGAAATTTCAAAAGAACCTCTTCTAAAAGGAAATCCCCATTTCTTCTTATCTTTTATGAAGGTAAGCCCATCTAATAAGGGCTCTATGGAAACCTCATTTGCCTTTATGAAAGTCACGTTTCTGCGCCAAGGGATAAAGTCCTTGCTCATTTCAAAGGTATAAGGTTCTCCCTGATCAATAGTTCCAATTGCAGTAAAGCAACGACAAGTATCTTTTCCACCAAAACTATGTGTTGGAGAATAGTAAATCAGCCAATCTCCCTCAGACATGTTTTTTAATGTCCCTATTTTCCCGTGACAGACTTGGGCAAAACTACCTTTGATACCTCCTTGAACGTGCTCACGGGAAGCGACCCCTATCCAATATTTTGTCATCGATTTGCCTCTGCCAATTTATAAACCCTTATTCTATGGCCATCTGGATCAAGCACGACAAAGGTGCGTCCAAAATCCATATCTGTGGGTTTCTGGGCGACGGTTACATGTTTTCTTCCCCATAGCTCATATAAAACATCTACATCTTCAGTTGAAAAACATATTTCCAATGCGCCAGGGGGTGCTTCAACACGAGGTTCTGCTGTGTACTTAGACCAAAGTCCAAGCATTACGCCATTTTTAAGAGCAAACATGACGAATGTAGGTGATTCTTCAATCGGCTTGATTCCAAAAAATTCTTGATAAAAGAGGCTGCTTTTTTGAGGATTTGAGACGAAAAGAAGAACAAAGCCTAAGCTGGGTGTAAACATATAATTTCTCCTGGTTGAGCTATCAGGTTTGAATTATACGTATACGTACTAAATTAGTCTACACGTTTTCTTTCAGGTATAGGGAGAAATGATGACCGATGATCTTGAATCCGTAATTGAGGTAGAGTCTGTGGGCATCATGGCGCTGAGGACCGCTGTCCAGGTGAACTTGATCACATTTTGCTTTTTTTGCTTCATTAATGACCCATTTTAAAACTGTTCCACCATAGCCATTTCTTCTAGTTGCTGTATCAGAAACTAAATCATCGATGTAGACGACCTTTCCCCAAGCCAAGAATTCTAAAAACCTGAAGCCAGCAAGTGCTTTTACCTGTCCGTCATCTTGGATATAAGCTAAATGATAGCCTTCTCGGATTTGACGCTGTACTTGATCTATAAACGCTTGTTCAGAAGTGAGATGAGGACGAAGTTGGTGCATTATCTTGTAGCAGGATCGAATTTGTTCACTTTCTGTCGCTAGCTGAATTTCCGTACTTAAAATAGCCGAACCCATCGCTTTTTCCTTCATCTATAGAACTTTCCTTAGCATGAACATTTTAGAATTTTTGTCATACCCTTCTCTCGTAAATTCGATTGCGTACCCCAGCTTTTGATAAAAAGGAAGAGCCTCCCAATCCATTGTGTTCACTGTAACAAATCTAGCTCCTTTTTCTTTCCCTATTTTTTCAGCTTCCCGCATGAGCTTTGTTCCCCATCCCTGATTACGCAAAGATTTGTCTACCCAAAGCGAATCCACATAAAGAGATCCATAAAATAAGGTGCCAGAGGCTCCTCCAAGTACTTGTTCCTTGTGGTCTTTGATAAAAATGCTAAAGGCACGAATAGGAGAGAGCCCTTTTGCTTGGAAAGCTCCTTCGCTGATCCCATGATAAAGAACTTCTTCGTATTTTTTAGGAATAGTGTCGTGGTGTTCTAGATGATAGGGCGTTTCGTTCATTTCGTTGTCTCCAAAAGATCTTTCATATGTAGCTCCATTTGGTAGTGAGGGACTGGATGCCAACTTGCGATAAACTCTCCAATGATTTTAAAACCCACTTTTTGGTATACGTGGATCGCTCGTTTATTGGTCGCTTCAGGATCTATCAGAACCCTTTTTACGTTTGAAAAATGGTTGATTAAAAACTCTCGGATCATTGGCACAGCAATCCCTTTTCCCAGATAATTTAGGTCACAAATGAACAAATCTAAGGTGGTCGCATCAGTTCCTTCAGGAGAGGTTATCAGAAAGGCAAAAGGAATATCCTCATCATAGCCAATCCAATAGGTTGTATCGCATTCACCTCGAAAGAATTTCTCCAGACCATTTAGTGTGTTTTGCAATCCCACCCCATGCATCCACTCCTTAATGTGCTTCTGTTCAAACCATTCGTGCAACAAAGCTCTTTGAGAGGATTTAGCAGGGGCGAAGTGAAAAGTGATATAACTTGGGGCTGTTTTCTTAATCCAGAGCTTTACTTTTTCAAACATAGGATTTTTTAGTTTTCTATATCGTTCACCCTCGTGATTGGCTTCCTGGGCTGCTTGTTGTTTCATGTTAGCGTATTCTTGAAGAGCTTCTGGATGTTTTCTGAGATAGTCTCTGAAAGCGAGGAATTCTTTCCATTCACTATTTTCAGGGTATGTTAAATGAACATGGTACCTTCTTGTGCCCTCTTCGGGATCGGGCAAATAGATGATGAAATATAATCGATCGGGGGTGCTGAATGTGGGGCGGAATTCATAGCCAAGACTTTGCAGTTGTTTCGATACTTTGGCCAAATTTTCTTTTTTGACAGCTATAGCAATATCTATGATGCCTTTGCCTCCAAGGCTCGGCACTGCCGTGCTTCCAATGTGTTCAATCACTGCATCGGTTTCTATCAATGCTGCAATCCTTTCCTTTTCTTTTTGAAAAAGCTCAGGAAAAACCTTGCTGTAGGGTTTGAATACATATTTCTTCATGTGATATCTACTTCTTGCCGTTCAGCACTCTGGTTAGCATCGCTAATATTATTCTGTCGTTTGAAAATCTGTTCATATGGACCTAACAAAAGAAGATCCCTAGCAATGAATTCATCTTCTATATTCTCAGGTCTGAGCTGCAGTAAACCATTTGCTTCTAGAAATTTCACGGAAAATGTCATGTATCCAAATTTACTTTTTTTCTGCGATACAACCTGGGCTAAATAATTTCCAAAAACTAGAACACAGTCGTTAATTTTAATTTCAGGCTGGACCATGGTTTTATTGAGCAACTCTTCGGGGTATTTGTTATTTTTCAGCAGATTTTCGACCCTTTCAAGAACTCCGCCTAGGGGTGGGGCATCTAATAGTTTCTTTATGGCGAAAACTACATGCATGAATAATATGCCAAGTCTTGTCATGGAGAGCTCTAAATGCTTTAAATGGATGGCGGATTCATTGAATGAGTTATTGGGATGGAGTGATGTACTCATTTTAGAGAATGCTTCATCATAATCACGAAGGGGCAGTCGTTGAAAACCTTCTGTGTGTGGAAGTATTGCTAATAATCGTTCATTAAAAGAAATTTTTTTATATGGATTTTCTTTTAAATACCAAAAAAATGAACTGTTAGTTTTTGTTTTTTCAGCATCTGCTTCTTTTTGTAAATGCTTTATTTTATTTTCAATCCACTTGTTTTTACATTC
This sequence comes from Chlamydiia bacterium, assembly GCA_044233345.1. Classification (GTDB taxonomy): domain Bacteria; phylum Chlamydiota; class Chlamydiia; order Chlamydiales; family 2-12-FULL-49-11; genus JBIIKD01. Next base: position 2,767 of record JBIIKD010000042.1, on the reverse strand, counting down.
ATAGTAATCTTTTAGATTTCTCTGAGTGCTAGCTGTTTTATATATTTCTTCGATCAGTAAAAAGTGTTTATATTGCGCCTCAATATTAGCTTTACTGAATCCTATAAGATCGATCAAGATCTCACTGAGTTTTCTGCACCACAATCCTATTGTATCAATTTTTTCTTGTAAGATTACATTTGTCAGGTGGACATCAAAGAGATCTTGTGGCTTTGGTGTGTTATTTTGATTTTCAATTAAGAAGAGAGATTCTGCTTGATAGCGAAGTGCCGCCTTTTCAAGATCTTTAAGTGCTCCATGTAAGTAAAGCTTACGAGAATCACTGGAAATTTCTTTCTGAACCTCACTTGTAAGATAGTCTATTTTAAGATGTTCTCTGATTTCACGACTGCCACGCAAAGCAAGGTGTGTAAAAAATTCATGAATTGCTTGTGCTGAAGGCTGTTGTTCCATTATCAATCTCCTCTGGAGAGGAGATTTTATTCAAAATACTCATAGAAAGAAAGGAAAACTACAAATAGAGCTGTCCTCGCCAAAATTTGGGGAAATTTTTTAGAACTCTCTCCTTAGAACGATTTTCATAAATAAGAGAAGGTACCGCTTCTATTTAAGGAGCATATCCCCCTCCATTTTTCCAAGGTGCTCGTTCCATCTCCTGGGAGTCCCATTAACTTTCTGCAGGGCTCTTTGTCTTGTTCGTAACCGCTTTGATGAACTCGCTTTTCTTGACATAGCCGAAAAAGCCTTTGGGGAACGAATTAAAGGGGAGGAAGGCTAGATAGGCCTCTCTATTACCTCCAGAGGTATAGAAGCGCTGACGAGCTTGCACCTCAAGTATCCTTTGGTGTTCGGCATCTCTTGGCTTACCGATGCCAATTAAGGCCCATAGTCTATCGCCAGACCCCCTCTTCTCTAATCTATTTAATCGTATCTTATGAGACATGAAAACCTCCTATTCTGTGATGGTGTCTTCTAGTTTTCTGATTCGTTGCTCGACATCTTTGAATTCCATGTATTTGAGAGTCATATTCAAGAGATCAATGGCAACTCTATGTCGAACTGACTCCGATTCGGCATGATTGAGTAAGCCAATCAGGGTATCACACGCCTTTGAAGCAGTTGCTTTAAGACGATCTACAGCCTCATTCTTCCTATTTTCTAGTTCTTGTCGAAAAGATGGCTGGTTTAGCCAATCGAAGATTTGGTTTGCAGAAACGCCAGATTGCTTAGCCGCCGATTCAACGCTTGGATTACTTATTAGGAATGGGAGTGCATGCAGCTGTCTCCTCGTTAATCTTTCTTTATCTGCCATGTGGTTTCCTTACGTTTTATTACTTTTTTGACTGAAAACTGTGTCCCTCTAGAGCTGCTAATTTTGCTAATCTGCTACAAAGTGTAGCAATGTAGCAACATTAGCAAGCCCTCCTCTCTATTGTTTTCTGATCGCCCAACTGTTTTTTCTATCATCTAGTTTTTGAGCCCATCCGTGGTATTCAAGAATTTTCATGATTTCTTGTGCTTTTTTCACTTCTCTAACTTCATTAGGACCGTATTGGTATAGGTATCGCAAGGTAAGTTCTCCTCGGTCTTTGAACCAACACCAATCGAGTACTTTTTGAGCTAGAACAAGACTGTTCGGGTAGAACCCGCCAATATGGAAAAAGTGATTGAAAAGTATAAGCAAATTCTAGAAAAGCAATTTTATCCAAAGAAGGGATTTCCCCCCTTAAATTACTCTATAGCACGCAAGGCGATCAGCGATTTTAAAAAGATCACATCGGATATTGCAGCCATTATAGATTTACAACTTACGTATGTGGAATATGGGGTCGATTGCACTTTAGAATATGGTGATATTGATGCTCGGTTTTACGATAGTATGAAAAGCATGTTTCGCAAAACTTTGAAAGATGCTTATGAAAACGGCTTTTTGGATCATTTTAAAGAGCGCTTTTTGGATATTCAGGAAAGGGCAGGAGATTTAGGTTGGGGTTTTGGTGATGCAGTTACCGATCTTTGTGAAGAGTATTTTCATTCTAGGAAGCAAGTAGAGATATGGGTTTAAAAAGAGCTATCTTAATCATTAAGTTTTTAGATCGGGGATATTTTCCCAATGCACACCCTCTACATTGATAGTAATAGAAGAAAAATCGTCGATTCTAGCTTTTGGCGGATAGTTACACCAACTTATATCTAATGTAATTTTATTATCTTTAATTTCTAAATCAAAAATTCCTCCGTCATCATAGGTCATTTTTAGCGGAGTGGAAAGTATTTCATCATTTATATAAATATTTTTGACTCCTTTTAAGTGAAGTTTTCCTTTTATTCGATCATCCTCTGAAAGAGGAATAGGATCTTTAATGTCTTCGGGATCAACCTCTGCACTTTCCATGGTTAGGATAAGTTCGGCATTATTTTTTCCATATTCAATTGCAACTAATGACCCATCATGAAAGTAAGAGGTATATTTAGAAATTATTTTTTTATCAATATACATAAACTTGTTCCTTATCTATTTATTACCACCATATCCATTCAGGTGGATAAAGATGAGAGGGTTCACTACCATTTGGGACGGGATTGCCATATTGATCCAAATATTTATCATGCTTGCCTGTTGAATTTGGGTTTGGTCGATGATAATGATCATGTGCCTTATGACCTGTCTGTTCTGGTTTTCCATTGTCAAATTCGATGATTTCACCTGTTTCTTTATTTTTGTATTTATGATGGCCTTTTGCTTTACCGTCGGGATGGCTAACGT
>JBIIKD010000105.1:0-5056 GCA_044233345.1 Chlamydiia bacterium | reverse complement strand
GGCCAATTTAGCGATTCTAAGGTCAATTACCCTATCGATTTCATCGTGCCATAGCTCTTCTTTTAAGGAAAGATAAGAGCCAAGATCTCCTCCGTAGTTTTTTGGATTTAATCTAAGATAATGATTCCCCCCCTCTTTTTGAAAAATCACCACAATTTCTCTTTTCCCATAACTATCACTAAACGCCTCAGAAACATCAAGCCACTTAAGAGAGGTATAAGAATCTGGGAAATAATCATAAATAAGCTTTAGAAGGGACATCGCAAGATCTATTTTTTTTCCTTTTATGAAAGAAGTGTATGACTCCAACCCTAAGTAAATTTCAGGAAGTCTTTTAGGAGTATAAAAAGGTGTTAAAGGGAAAACAGCTCCAGTACCATCAATTGCTGTATTTGCAAAATCTGCTAAAAACGCAATCGGCTGACGAAGAGTATAATCGATATAAATAGTATCAGGCTTTACTTTTTTTATTTTTGCTTCAGAAATAACTGGACTACCAAGAATTTTTTGTTTTCTCTCTTCTTCATCAAAAGAATACAATCTTTGTGGCTGATCTAAGGAAAGGTCTAACAGCTCTGTTAAATATACAGTTGGCAAAGCTTCTTTTTCTGGCCCTGTCTGTACTATTTTTGTAATTATATACGCATCACTTAAGATTTTTTTTTCTTGATGGTTTCGAAAAAAACGCAAAGAAAGCGCAGTTGCAGCAGAAAAAATAAAAATGGAGCTTACGATAATTGCTATAGACCGAACATTTATCATCTACATCAATTGTTGAAGAATTTCACTACCAACTTGGGTCACATCCCCAGCACCCAAAGTAATAATCAAATCGTTTGGACGGGCATATTCGAGAAGAAATTTAGTTAACGACTCCCTCTTCACGTGGCGTATATTTTTGCTTTGTCCTATTCTTTCCAAAAGGATCTCACTTGTAATTCCTTCAATCATATTTTCTCCAGCTGCATAAACATCTGTGATTACAAGATCAGTCGCGCGGCCTAAAACATCGGCAAAGTCATCCATTAATTCAAAAAGTCTTGAATAACGGTGTGGCTGAAATACGACAATCACCCGCTTATCTTTTGCAATAACATCTAAAGTATCAAAAACTCGACTAATTTCATTAGGATGATGCGCATAGTCATCATAAACTTTGACCCCTTTTGCCTCTCCTTTAAATTGAAACCGCCTCTTTACTCCTGAAAAAGAAGCAAAGGATCCACGGATATCTTCCTCTTTTGCACCTAAATGAATCGCTAAGCCGAATACACCCATTGCATTCAGTACATTATGAACCCCTGGCATGCTTAATGTAATATTTGTATACCTTTTTTCCTTATATTCAATATCGAATTTACATCCATTTTCAAAAAGACGAACATTCGATCCACGTAGTTGCACATGAGGTGATAATCCATAAGAGATTCCTTGAGGCCTCCATTTAGATAAAAAAGGGTCATCTCCCCAATAAAAAAAGCTTTCTTTATTCTGAACAAGAGAGATAAATGTTTTAAAAGCCTCAATAAGAGCCTCTTTTGTTTTCCAATAATATTCGATGTGATCAAAATCTACATTGGTCAAAATAGCTCCATACGGAGATGTCTTTAAAAATGATCCATCGCTCTCATCTCCTTCTGCTAAAAAATATTCCCCACTTCCTGTAGAACCGTTATATTTTATAGAATCAGAAAATCCCCCTATTACGTAAGAGGGATAAAGGCCAGAACATTCTAGTGTATGAGAAAAAAGGGTTGTGACGGTTGTTTTTCCATGAGACCCCGCAATAATAATCGCTTTTTTTTCCCTTAAAAGCTCCTCTAATAAATCAGATCGATGTAAGAATCTACAGCCACGAAGTTTTCCTTCAATAAATTCTGGGTTACTTTCTGTGATGATTGTACTATAAACAATGATCGGCTTTCCTACGATGTTTGCTCTTTCTTGAACAACACGAATACTTGCCCCTGCCTCTCTTAAGTTTTTTAATACAGCTGTTTCAGAAATATCACTCCCTGATACCTTGTGCCCTTTTTGAAGAAGAATATGAGCAAGCGCACTCATACCCACTCCCCCGATCCCTATGAAGTGATATGATCCTTTTTTCATGACACCCTTCAGCGATTATTTCTATTATGCGTATCATGAATGAAGATTTGGAATTTTTCAATCACTCTGTGTATATATGTATAAAAAATTCTTTCTCCTAGGCAACTTTGTTAAGAAAGAAATTCTAAACAACAATCAAAACGATCCTTCTTCTTAACGCAGCTGACACCTGAACGAGGGATCGCCCCCCCGAAGTAACACAAAAAAATCGGATTAGCCCTCGCTTACACCCGCCATACCCTATTTACCAGACCAAAATTCATTGCAACTTTAATAAAAAATTTATTTAATTGCTTTAAAAAATGAATTCATTAATAGTTATTAAAGAAACAAAAAAAGGCTTGTTATTATGAATTCAATTCAATCATACGCAAACAATACAATTGAATGCATTTCATTCACATTAAAGAGCTTAAAAACCCCTAAAAAAAACCTTTTGGCTCTTGCAACCTCAGTTTCTGAATTCATAAAAAAAATATTTAAATCCTCTGTAAATTTTTGTAAAATTTTACTCTCCAGAACAACAGATCCATTAATTGTTTCCGCCGTAAATTATGATGACGCAAACTTAGTTAGCTTTATTTTAAAATGGAATATTAATCAAAAACATAAATGTTTAGCTCTTCAAAACGCCGTAATGCGTCATCAACTAGAAGTTATTAGAGTTTTTAAAAATGACTTTCAAATTGCAAAAATTTTGAGTATTGAATATGCGCGCCAATCTGATGATAGTGAATTCGCTGATTTTCTGAACAATTTATAGATTTCAAGGACTCAGAATCGTTGATTTATCAAAGCGAGATCAACTTTCTTTTTTTTCTTTGTTTAGAAAAGATAAAATCGCTTATTTCGCGAGCAACTCTAATCAATATTTCAGGGGTGAAGGAATTTGGGCTTCATAAGAACCTTCACTCATTATTTCTATCAACAATTCTGACATTCTTTTTTCCGATCTGATTTTTTTATACTCCTTTAGGGCATTTTTTTTGAGTATGTTTTCTTTAGAATTGAGCATTTGGGCTACCTCAGTTCGAAGGCGCTCTATGTTTAGATCTTTTTGAAGAAGGAGTCTACCTCCTTGCACTATATCGACAATGAAGCGGGCATTGTGCTCTTGATGATCATTTGTGGCGTATGGATAAGGGATAAAAAGAGCGGGGATTTCAAAAAGGATCGACTCTCGGATAGAACCGGCTCCTGATCTACAAATAGCAAAAGAGGCAACCTGCCACGCTGCATCAATATTCCAAATAAATTCTTCAACATAAGCAGAAATAGCAAGCTCTTTGTAGCGCTTTTTAGCCTCTTCTACATTACGTGTTATGTGGATTACTTGAATGGGATCGTTTGTTTGAAGGGATCGAAGAAAAATCTCATCGATTGCAACGGCTCCACCAGAACCTCCAAAAAGGAGGACAATAGGTAAATCGCTTGTAAGCCCAAACTCTTTTGGATCTTTGGTTAACTCAATTTCTTTAAAGGCAAGATTAGTTAAATAAGTTTTTCCCTTTAGCTGTTTTTGAAGAGATTCAAAATGAATTAGTGTTCCTTTTGCAAAAAAGGAAAAAAAGCGGTTTACTTTTCCAGGTATAGTATTGAATTCAACAAGTATAAAAGGGATTCTCATCACCACGGCTGCAAGAAGAACAGGTAGTGAATGAAAACTACCAAATCCAATCACGTAGGAGATCTTTTCTTTTTTTAAAAGCTGGATTGATTGAAAAAGTCCCCTGAGAATTTTCCATCCCCCTTTTACTAATCCTTTGGAAAAGTTTCCTCCATCAATACTTGTATATCGGGCCCCTTTTTTTTTAAAAAAGCGGTTTTCTTCAAGACCAACCCCCACATAGAGGATTTCTTTATTAAGGCTTGCTCCTATTTGCTGCGCTGGAACAACATGGCCACCAGTTCCACCTACAGCGATAGCAATTCGTTTTTCCACTTTTCCCCTTTGATGTTTAATAACATTGCAAGAGCTAAGATATTTGTAAGAAGAGAAGACCCTCCCTGACTAAAAAAAGGGAGGTTTGTTCCTTTACTTGGAAGGAATCCTGATACAATTCCAAGGTTAAGAAATGCTTGGAACGCGATAATAAATGTAATAATAGTCGCAAGATAATACCCTTCGACATCGTCGCTGTAGGTCGCTATTTGAAATCCAAGGGTTGCTATAACAAGATAAAGTGTGATTAAAAAAAGAATTCCTAAAAAACCAAATTCTTCTGCGTAAATCGCTGCAATATAGTCACTCCTAGCCTCTGGAAGGTAGTGTAATTTTTGAATACTTTCTCCAAGGCCACGCCCAAAAAGCCCCCCTGAGCCTGCGGCAATTTTAGATTGATATGGCTGATGCCCTTTCCCTAATAGATCGCTTTCTGGATGAAGGTAAACATAAATTCTGTCTGAAACGTGCTGCATACTAAGTGCAAGGGTTCCCCCTATACATACAACTACAGCAATGGGTAAAACAAAGTAATACCACCGTATTCTTGTTAAAAAGTAAAGAACTACAAGAGTTGTTAAAAGAATCGCTGCAGTTCCGTTATCTGGCTCTATAATGATCATAAATATTGGAATAACAAGAAGGATTTGCCAAAGACAAAAACGAATAAATCCTTTTTTTGTTCCTTCGCCCCGAAAAATTTTAATATAGACAAGAGGGAGAATCACTTTTACAAATTCTGAAGGCTGCAATGATATCCCAAAAATATTTAACCATCGATAGGCTCCATTAATATGCATTCCGATCTTTGGAACAAACACAAGAATAAGCCCGATGATCATCAACCCATACAAAAAAAAACTTTTATCAATGAATCTTTTATATCCAATTTTATAAACAATACAACCAAGAGCCACGCCAAAAAGAGCAAAACAAATTTGTCGTATCATAGAAAGGTGAGAATTTACATCACCAGCTCGATCGATTACTTCAGCAGATGTTGTC
>JBIIKD010000119.1:0-4538 GCA_044233345.1 Chlamydiia bacterium | reverse complement strand
ATCAAAACACCCAAGGAAAAAAGAAGTAGGACAGAGGCAAAAAGGGTATAAGCTATCTTAGATCCCCCCCTAGAGGGGAGGGGTTTACAGCTTGGCCGATCGTTCATTTTATTTTATCCTAAGGCGATCACCCGGCTTTAATTTTTTGGCTTTTTCTTCATTGATTCCATTTAAACGGAGGAGCTCCTCTACTTTAATGCCATTCTTAATCGCAATCGTCCATGGATTATCTCCATTTTTTACGATGTAGTATTTTGTTTGCCCATCCATTACATTAGATCCAACCGCTGCAATATCTGTTGCTGTATGGGTTGGAATGTAAAGAATCTGTCCAATTTGTAAACGTGTAGAGCTCATTTTATTAATACGCATCACTTCATCTACTGTCGTATGGTGATTTCGTGCGATTTTCTCAAGAACATCCCCTTGTTTTACAATCACTTCTTTATACTGTCGCTTAGATTCACTCGCTTCTCTAAGTTCAGGAAAAGATGTAATTGGCGTAACAGGTGACAGCTCTAATGGAGCTACAGAAACCTCTTCTTTCACTGCAGTTTCCACATATTTTGAAAGAATTTGATCCACTTGATCAATAGAGGGTTTTTTCTCTTGGGCAACTTTGGCAAGCAAATGCGCTGTTTCCCCTTTTTTTGGTTGTACACTGTCTATTGTAGCTGCAGGCTTTACTGCACTTACAAACATGACGACTAAAAGTCCCATATTAATAAGAACTGCAACTAAGATTGTATCTTTTCGATTCATCTTGAATGCCCTTTATGAAAAATTCTCCCCTCTCTTCAAAGCTCCGAAATTGATCATAACTGGAGCATCCAGGGGAAAGGAGGAGCTTATCACCATCGATCGCTACTTTCAACCCTTTTTCTATAGCCTCTTTTAATGTTTCTACCAAAAAACATGGGATTATATCGCCTATATCTTTCATAATAGACTCTTTAGACTCTCCAAATAGAATTGCGCATTTAACTCGTCCTGGGAAAACCTCTCTCCAAAGAAGATAATCAGTTCCTTTTCCCCTGCCCCCTGCAAGAAGAATGATAGATCTATCTAAACTTTCCACAGCAAATCTTACTGCATCTACACTCGTTGCTTTACTATCATTATAACAAAGAACTCCTTCCACATTTGCAATAAACTGCATCCTATGTGAAAGAGGTACAAAGCTCTCCATTGCTCTTTGAAAATCCTTAGGATGAACACCTAATACTTCAAGAAGTTTTTCTGCAAAAATTGTATTCGTTCCGCCAGTTTTTAGTGGCGTATACTCCCCTTGGACCTTAATTTTTTCATCAATAAAAAAATTTCTCTTGTTTTTTGTAAGATCTCTTAAATGAAGTTTCACTCTTAGATATTCTTCCATCGTGTGATGTCTGTCTAAATGATTGGGAGAAAGATTCAGTAAAGCACTGGCTAAAAAGGCTTTTGTATGCATTGTTTCTAATTGGAATGAGCTAATTTCCGCGACAATGATTTCAGATTCGTCTAAATTCTCCACACAAGAAATTAATGGTGTTCCAATATTTCCAAGTAATCGATGTTTAATCCCAAAAAAATTAAGCGTATGGGCAATCATCGATACTGTAGTGCTCTTTCCATTCGATCCTGTCACTCCAATGATCTGATTTTTTTTCATCTCTCGAAATGCAAGCTCTGCTTCTCCTATTACTGCTATGTTGTTTTCGATCGCTTTTCTATAAAGCGGGTGTGTAGGAGGCACTCCAGGGGAAACAACAACCATCTCAAAATCAAATGGATCAAATAGATGTGTATCTAGAAAACAGGGGCACCCAAGCTCCACCCCCTCGATCTTAAGATCGACAACAATTACCTCATTTCCTCTTTTCAATAAAAAAAGTGCGGCGGCCTTTCCGCTAATTCCAGCACCAATTACAAGTATTTTCATGGGTCAAATATATACTAAAGTCAGTAACTATTGACAAGCTTTCTGTTCTATGTTTAGGGTTCAATTAAAAGGGAGGAGAGAAAAATGGATAAAGAAAAGGGCCCCTTATCAGATCCATCACAAAATTTTTTTACAGAACTCTCTCAGCCTTTAGACTCTTTATTCAAGCCCAAGAGCATTGCGTTAATCGGAGCGAAAGACACAAAAGGGAGCGTGGGAAGAACGTTATTCGATAATTTACACTCCTTTCCTGGAAAATTTTATCCTATAAATCCAAAGCGTGCAGAAATTCTTGGGAAAAAGTGCTATCCCTCAATAAGTTCCATTGAAGGGACCATCGATCTTGCCATTATTGTAACACCGGCTAACACAGTACCTTCTATAGTAGAAGAGTGCGTCAAACACCACATTCCCTCTATTATTATTATATCAGCAGGCTTTAAGGAATTGGGCGCACCAGGACAAGAACTAGAAAATCAAATTGAAAACCTTATTAAAAACTCTTCAACGCAAATTATTGGCCCTAATTGTTTAGGTCTCATGAATCCACATGCTCACATGAATGCTACCTTTGCTGCAACAGCTGCCTTACCAGGAAATATTGCCTTTATCAGTCAATCTGGGGCTATGTGTACAGCTGTATTAGATTGGAGCTTACAACAAAACATTGGATTTAGTGCGTTTGTGTCGATTGGTTCTATGTTAGACATCCATTGGGGCGATCTTATAGATTACCTTGGCAACGACCCCAATACCCATAGTATTTTAATCTATATGGAAACCATCGGAGATGCGAGAGCTTTCCTCTCAGCTGCGCGTAAAGTGACATTATCCAAACCAATCATTGTGATTAAAGCAGGACGTACAGAAGCTGCAGCCAAAGCTGCAGCTTCACATACAGGTTCTTTAGCAGGAAGCGATGAAGTTTTTGAAGTCGCTATGCAACGCGCTGGGGTACTACGAGTAAATACTATCGAAGAATTATTCAATATCGCATTAGCCCTTGGGAAGCAACCTCTTACCAAAGGACCGCGACTTACTATTATTACAAATGCAGGAGGACCTGCCGTTTTAGCAACTGACAATGCTGTATCACAGGGTGCACTGATGGCAGAACTTTCACATAAAACAATTGAGCAATTGAACACTTTTCTACCTGCCGCATGGAGCCACTCGAACCCTGTTGACATTCTAGGAGATGCAAGTGCTGAAACATATGCTAAAACGATCGAAGAAGTATCAAAAGACCCTCATACTGATGGAATTCTCGTCATTTTATCCCCTCAAGACATGACAGATCCAACAAAAACCGCTGAATATCTTAAAAATTATAAACAACTATCAAAACCTGTTTTCGCGAGCTGGATGGGAGGAAGCGCCGTTTCGAAAGGTGCACAAATTCTTAACGCAGCTGGTATTCCAACATTTTCTTATCCAGACAGCGCAAGTAAAGTTTTTGCCAACATGTGGCATCATCGACACAATATTCAAGATCTTTATCAAACTCCCGCCATTCGTGATGACCTAGATCAAAGTGCATCTTTACTCAAATATCAAAAAGTAGAGAGCATTTTACAAGAGGTGCGCCGTCATAAAAGAACGATTCTTACAGAACAAGAAGCGAAGCTAGTACTCTCCTGTTATAACATCCCTACAGTGGAAACCATTCTATGCGAAACTCCAGAGAAAGCAGGAATAACAGCTGAGCGTTTAGGATTTCCCGTTGTAGTCAAATTACACTCTCATACAATTACACATAAAAGCGATGTAGGAGGAGTCAGACTCAACCTACATACAAAAGAAGAAGTAATCCAAGCCTTTCATGACATCCATCATTCTGTCTCCAAACTCGTAGGTATAGAACATTTTCATGGAGTCGTAGTACAACAAATGATTCAGCATAAAGGGTATGAATTAATTTTAGGAAGTACCACTGATATACAATTTGGCCCAGTTATTTTATTCGGCGCTGGCGGTGTCCTCGTAGAAATCTTTAAAGATAGAGCCTTAGCCCTCCCCCCCCTTAACTCTACCCTTGCAAAAAGATTGATGGAAAAAACAAAAATTTCTCATGCTTTACACGGCATAAGAGGGGAAAAATCGATCGATATACAAGCGTTAGAAAAAATCCTCATTTCTTTTTCTCAACTCGTTGTAGAACACAGCTGGATTAAAGAATGTGATATTAATCCACTCAAAGCATCCCCGAGTGGCATCATTGCCCTAGATGCCCGTATCGTCCTCCATGATTTAGATATCAAAGAGTGCGATATTCCCAAAGTAGCCATTCGTCCCTACCCAAATGAACACATTCTTCATCTTGCTTTAGAAAATAAAACCCCCGTTACCTTTAGACCGATTCGACCAGAAGATGAGCCTTTGATTATTGAATTCCATAAAGCTTTATCAGAAGACACCATTTTCAAACACTACCAGGAATTTTTATCTCTCGACACAAGAGTCGCCCACGAAAGACTCGTTAAAGTTTGCTGCATCGATTATGACCGTGACATTCGGATTATTGCAGAATATAAAGATCCCCAAACGCACCAATCTTCTATTATTGGTATTGGCCGCATCTTACGCCTTCCTACGATAACACGTGGGCAATTTCAAC
>JBIIKD010000061.1:0-8071 GCA_044233345.1 Chlamydiia bacterium | reverse complement strand
GTGCACTGAAAAACAGTTTTAACCAGTCGGTCAGAAACCACCCGACCTAAATCAATAACAATTGATTATTGGCAAGGTGGATTCATGTCAGTTTACAAAAGACGCTTAAAAAAGGGTCATTCTTGGCGAGCAGTAGTTCGCATCGAAAAATATCCCCCCATTTGCAGAACCTTCGACCGCATGGAAGAAGCTGTAGACTGGGAAGAGCAAACTAAACGCCAAATCAAAGATGGCGAATTCAAATTTGATCAGTACAGAAAAAAGCATACCTTTTCCGAACTCCTTGATCGCTTCATTGCTAATGGAGCATTACAACACCATCGCTCTTCCAAAGATACTCTAAGGCATCTTGAGTACTGGAAGACTCGCCTTGGGAAATACGCGCTTGTACATCTAACCTCAGAACTCATTAGCAAAGAACGGTTACTTCTCCTTGAAAAGCCCACAACTAAAGGCACAAAGTGTACTTCCAGCACAGTCAACCGCTACCTAGCAAGCCTTTCTTCCCTGTTTAGCTATGCAGTAAGAGAACTCAAATGGCTTTCTGAAAGCCCTTGCCTGCATTTTAAAAAATTAAAAGAGAATCCTGGACGCGATCGGTTTCTGACCTATGAAGAGATTAATCTCCTTCTTACCGCTTGTAAACAGAGCAAAAACCAATATCTCTACTGCATTGTCTTGATTGCAGTTACAACGGGTGCACGTCAGGGAGAAATCCTCAATTTGGAATGGCGTTATATCGACTTTGAAAATGGCCTTGCCTACATCAAAGAGACGAAAAACGGAAGACCAAGAAGCGTCCCCATGGTGCCACAGATACTAGAAGAACTGAAAAGGATTCAGCAAACATCTGATCCTAGAAAGCCGCTTGTTTTTGCCAGCCGCACAGCTTTTGGAAAGATCGACATCAAGAAAGCTTGGCAAGAAGCTTTAAAACGGTGTGGAATCGAAAATTGTCGTTTCCATGATACGAGGCACTCATACACTACGAATGCAGCAAAAGAAGGGGCTTCCAATATGGAATTACAGACTGCTACGGGACATCGCACCTTGGAAATGCTTAATCGATATACGTATCTTGATCCCCAAATCACACGCAAATATAGCAAAGCCATCTGCAATAAAATCTTTGGAGAAAATAATGAGTAGAAAATACCACACCACCCTTTGGCAAACCTTAAAAACACAACTTAGTGAGGAGGAGATTTATTCCTCTTACTTCCATCAGGATTTGCTATCTTCTTCTGAATTTGCAGCTCTTGCAGTGGCTCTATCCCCTGATAGGTATCACGAAATTATTAATGGCATCACCTCTGCCTCAGATGAGGAGTATTCCCTCTGCTCTCAAGCTAATACGAAAATACGACTTCCTCTCATTCGATTCATGCTTAAACAGCCCAAAACCAAATACATCCTCAGCGAGGAGGATATCATCATGCCATTTGCCTATCTCATAGAATGGGCGGCTCGACATAAAATCCTTTTCCCAAAAAGATTCGTAACATACCTATCTGATTCGCTTAAACACATTTATATTCAATTCCAGCCCAGAAACATTGCTCTAAGAGAAGCTTCCAAATATAGCACTCCATACCATAAGGCACGCTTTCAAGAGATTGTAGATGAGTGTTTTGATAAAGAGCCTGAAATAAAACCAGCAGATATCCTCAAGAAAGACGAGATCACCAACCTTCTCAAATCATTTCAATCTAATCAGGGAAAAAGCCAATCTTATGGGAAAAGAACTCAAAAAGGCTGGATCGCAGAAGAACATCCTTTCCCTCGTGGTCGCCCTAAAAAACGGTTCAAAACCGACTAATCTCGTTCAACAAAAAATACACCCGCAAGAAAAATCTTCGCTTTTTTCAAAAATTGTTCCTTCATCTTTTCTAGTTTCCTTTCAGTGAAAAATACAGTCTCCACTTCCTTCTCAAAAACATAGTGTACAATTGGTCTCAATTCAACACCAACAAGTACACATCAAACTTTATTGAAGGAGAACCAATGATGAATCCAAAATTGTGTGGAGTAGAACAGATTGTTACAAGTGGCATGTATCCATTTTCGCGAGGGCAATTGAGACATCTTCTGACCTATCGACATAAAAACGGTTTAAACAAAGTTGTCGTTAAAATCGGCAAGAGAATCTACTTCAGAATCCCCGAATTTGATCAGTGGATTGCAAATCAATCTTCTAAAATTGTTTGAATCAAAAATGGATGAGAAACAGTTCACTGAGAGCTTTGTTAAACACATAAGAAAAGGAGGATACAAGCTGCTGACCAGTGATCCTAAAGCTTACCTACTCCTAGCATTTATTGCTTTTCGCGCCAAAAGAACTGATGAAGATACAGAATATTCTACATTGCCCTTGGAAATTAACCAGGCCATCATTTCAGATTACGAAATAATAGGGCTATCTCGCAGTGAATACCGAAATGCTAAAAAAAGATTAACCCATTATGGTCTTGCGGTCTTTGCAACTAATAGCAAAGGGACAATCGCTACTCTGATCAGCATTGATGCGGTAGACATCAATGCTGACCATCCACCGACCAGCAAAGAACCACCAAATCTCTCAATGAAAATACATGAAGAACAGCCATCAAACGACCAACCAAAATCCAGCCAAGAGCCACTAACAAGAAGAGAAGAAGAAAAAGAAGCAACAACAACTACGCAGCAGGTAGCTCTCTATGCATGCTTCGAAAAATACAATAAGCTATCTTATGAAGAGAAGAAAGGTCTCATAATCTACCCTGAGTCAACAGTATTGAAAGCTCTAGAATGGGTCCAGCCAGGAAAGGTAAAGCAATCACTTATTGGTTTATTGCATTGGTACTGCAAGCAAGAAATCCCTCCAGAAAGGTCTTCCCCACCAGGAACAGAGCAGCAAGTAGAAGCTTGGCAATACAATCAATTCTTAAAAGAGCACTTGATCAATGACTTATATGAGAAAAATTTGCTCGCAATACCTGATAACCATGCCTACGTGATCTTAGACGCAAGGAAAACCACAATCAGCCTAAATAATCAACCGCATCAGGTAAGACTGGAACTCGAACAATCTAAAATAGAAATAATAAAACTGTACAACTTGAGCTGAATTACAACTCAAAGTTGTCTTATTATTTCGGTTAAAATGAGGACGAAATGGGAGGAATCGGTTCGGGAACAGGAATACGGCCTAACAGAAAAAGAACCAAGCAGTTCATTGAAGCTTTTCCCTATATCGACACCTCAGTTTTTTCTTTCAGCTCCATGAGACTTCTTCCTGAAAAAGCAGTCCAACTTTCTACTCAGAGTGTGACTTTTCAAATATGCCCAGATAAGCTGCTTATTTTGCAGACAACTCCACCTGGGGCTCTGCTTTATGAAATCTTCTTTTCATTAACCCCAGCACATTATGGAAACCATCGGTACTGGTTGCAATGCCCCAAGTGCAATCACAGAAGATGCAAACTCTTTCTGATCAGAATAGAAGATGAATTTCCTCTTTTCCTATGTAGATGTTGTCTTAATCTTGCTTATCAAAGTCAAAATCGTACTCAGGGGGATCAAATCATTCACAAAAAATGGGCTCTTATGCGAAAACTCGATTGGCATAGCGAATGCATCCCAGATACAGCCAAACCGAAAGGAATGCACTGGAGGACTTTCTGTATTTTAAGGGAACAAATCTCTTGGCTTCACGAGAAAGCATTCCTATTTGCCCCTACTGTAGTATGAGAAAGATTACTCTTTTTTAGTAGGGGGTGCTCCAGCTCCAGCTAGTAATCCACCATCAATTGTAAGTTCAATTCCAGTGATATACTTCGATTCATCAGAAGCAAGAAAGAGGATAGCATTGGCTACATCATCTGGCATCCCCATTTTTTGCATGGGGATATCTTTGCCTATTGCCGCCATGTTGCTTTCGCGTTCTGGTCCATTTCCTAGCATCGGCTCCCACATAGGAGTTAGGATAGCCGCTGGGTGAATCGAATTACATCGGATTGGATAGCCCTGAGTTGTACAATGCAGTGCTACGCTTTTTGTGTGATTCCGCACAGCTGCTTTACTAGCAGCATAGGCAGCAGCACCTGGGATACCTACTAATCCTGATCGTGAGGAAATATTGATGATAGATGAACCTGGATTGCTCTTCATGGCTTGAATAGCATATTTGCAACCTAAAAACACTCCATCTGAGTTAGTTGCATGAACGGCCCTCCAACTTTCAAGCGATGCATTTTCAGGGTCTTGTGGCCCAAATCCTTCTTGAAAACCTGTGATACCTGCATTGTTCACTAAAATATCTAACTTAGAGAACTTTTGTAGAATAAATTGTATAGCTTGAGACCAGTCCTCATCTTTTCTTACATCCAAATGCAAATAACAAGCAGATAAACCAATCTTATTTGCAACCTCATGCCCTTTATCATCTTGAATATCAGAGACGATAACCCTTGCTCCTTCTCGTGCCAATACTACCGCTGCTTCCTCCCCAATCCCTTGAGCAGCTCCAGTGATTAAAGCCACCTTTCCTTCCAATCTTCTTTTCAAAATATCTCCTTACCAAGCAACCATAGATTTCCTGCATCACATGCCAGCGAATTTCTATTGTTTCTTAGAAAAATCCTGTGTACAATGCTATTCTCTTATTACTATAGCTAATTTATTGTATGATTACCATCAAAACAAACCGTCTAATCCTCCGCCAGTGGCAAGACTCCGATCTAGCCCCCTTTGCAACTTTAAATGCCGATCCTAGGGTTAGAGAGTTTTTTCCTGGCCTTCAGAGCCGTGAAGAGAGTGACCGTGACGTCAAACGTGTCTCCGATCATATCGCGAGGTGTGGATGGGGATTTTGGGCAGTTTCATTGATTGAAACGGGTGAATTCATCGGCTTCATTGGCCTAGAAGACATCTATTTTCAAGCACATTTCACACCCGCTGTTGAAATAGGCTGGAGGCTAGCTTTTGACCACTGGGGGCAGGGCTATGCAACAGAAGGCGCAAAGGCTGCTCTAAAATACGGATTTGAGACCCTTCGCCTAGATCAAATTGTTTCATTCACAACTGTGAGTAATGTGCGCTCTAGACATGTTATGGAAAAAATTGGGATGCATCACAATACACAGGACGATTTCGATCATCCTAAATTGACCGAAGGTCATCCCTTAAGAAAGCATGTCCTTTACCGAATGACTTCGCATGATTGGTTTGGCCTCACTGAGCAGAAATACGTATATAAGCCATATAGCACCACATTCCCCAACCTTTTTCAAAAAGAGAAGGAGCGAATATCTCCCTTTCTTACAAATGCAATAGCCATCGAGCATGTAGGCAGCACTGCAGTTCCAAATCTAGGAGGGAAAGGAATTGTTGACATCGCTATTTCTGTTCCTAAAGGAGAAATGGAAAATACGCCTAACATCCTCCAGAAACTTGGATACCAATATAGACCAACCTTTAGCACTCCTGAACGTTTTTATTTTATCGCTTATTTGCCAGATTTAGAAGAAGGGACTAGACGATACCATATTCACTTAACTTACCCTTCTAGCAAAGAATGGAATGAGCTAATTGGATTTAGGGACTATCTCAGGACCCATCGTGAAGCAGTGGAGGAATACGCTTCTCTCAAGAAAAATGCAGCAAATACAGCTAATCACGATGGAAAACTATATCGCAAAATGAAAGAGCCAATATTTCAAAAAATCAAGGCTTTCATTGAGGACAAAGAGATAGATGACAAAAATGCATGAAAATGAATTTCATATTGATGAAGCCCTTGTCCATCAGCTTATCTCAAAGCAATTCCCCCATTGGACCAATTTGCCGCTTAAGCCAGTCCCATCTGCTGGTACAGACAATGCCTTGTATCGTCTGGGAAGTGATAAGTTAGTCAGGCTTCCACGCATACACTGGGCTGTAGAAAATGTAGATAAGGAATTCGAGTGGCTACCCAAGATAGCCCCATTTCTTCCTGTTTCTATTCCACTCCCACTTGGGAAGGGTAAGCCAACAACAGAGTACCCCTGGCCTTGGTCTGTGTACAGCTGGCTTGAAGGCAGCAACCCTGCTGTTGGGCAAGTTCCTGAAATCTTAGTGCACGATCTCATCGTATTCATTCAGGCATTACACAAGATCGATCTACCTAACGGACCTCCATGCAATCGCGGGGTTCCATTAGAAGAAAAAGATATGGAAACACGCAAGGCAATTCGACAGCTAGAAGGAATGATCGATACACAAACAGTAATAATACTCTGGGAAAGAGCATTAAAAGCCCCCAAATGGTCAAAACCTGCCGTCTGGATGCATGGGGACCTTTCCCCTGGCAATTTGCTGGTTAAAAATGATCGATTAAGCAGCGTTATTGATTTTGGCAATTTAGGAATCGGTGACCCTGCCTGTGACTTGATTATTGCATGGAATCTACTGCCAGCTCATATGAGAGATGTTTTCCGTTCTGGCTTAAGAGCAGATGAAGCTACCTGGGAAAGAGGACGTGGGTGGGCATTATCCAATGCCCTCATAGCTCTTCCATACTACAAAGACACAAATCCAATATTAGCAAATAATGCCAGGCACGTGATTCAAGAGCTTGTTCAGGACCATCAAAGCTCCGTTCAATTTCATTTTGCTCCAGCAAAACCTGCTCAAAGAGCCTTATTACATCAATGGTTTGAACAGAAACACATCAAAGAATGGATGCACGGTGTTGGGCTGCAAAACACCTTAAACGGCCTGGAAAAGTTCTTTAAAAAGGAATCTACCACTACTTATTGGGTTGGTTATGACAAAGATGTCCCTTTTGCCTTCTTAATCACCTCTACTGAGGGTGACGACGCGACTACTCTAGACCTCTTCATTTGCGATCTGAATTATCTAGGTAAAGGTCTAGCTGTACCCATGATCAAAGAGTTCTTAAGGAGTCAGTTTTCCCACATGAAGAGAGTTCTAATAGACCCCGAGGTCACAAACACAAAAGCTATTCATGTATACCAAAAAGTAGGTTTTAAGATCGTCGGAGAATTCATTGCAAGCTGGCATCCAGTTCCGCATTACCAAATGGAACTCGACATGGCGAAACTCGTACAAAGCCGTAAAAATCACGAAGCATAGAAATAAATCTATCTGGAACAACCTTCAAGACTGTTCTGTCTCTTTTTTACTGACTGTCTTTTTGCTTTTGGATGAATTAAGGCGTCTAATTATCAATTCGTTCTGAAAATATGTGACTGGGATATATCTTATTACCTCATACAAAATATTGAACACCAAAACTGTGAAAACCCCAGCAGAAAAGCTGTGTAACAACCATTTTGTAATCAGGCCGACTATTAGGCATGATATACAAAATCCTATCGATCCATTAAGCCATCTTTTCCATCTTGGAGTGAGTATTTTAATGAGTATTTGAACGCGGCTCCCATATCCTAATTCCATGGCTTTGCCCAAAGGAATATCAGATAGATCATCTATCCCACCAAAATCCTTAAGCATCCGAATAAACAGCTTTTTTTCCTTCTTGGTCAGCTCGTCTTTTAATGAAAGACAAAGACTAGGTTCTGATTTTAAGATTTGCAGAAGAACGTCTTCATGCCATTTTGCGAAAATTTTTTCTTCTTCGTAATCGGATAAAGCTTCTCTTAACTGTTCATATTTTTTAGTAACCCTCAGAATCTCCCCCTTTCAATCTCAGGTAACATCTTTTACCTATTCCTTGCCCTGATATTTTTTTGCTTCATAGATGGCCTTGGTTACAGTAAAGGACAGCTGATAAACAGTGAGCTTTAACAAACGCCAAACGGTATAAATTGCCGCTAATACAAAAAGCGTCAACCAAGATATCTCGTACCATTCCAAATTTTCGTTTTGGGTTGGCGGTAATTCAACAAATGTCGACAAGACCCAACAAATTGCGAAAATAACGACCACCATACAAACAACAATATTTCCTAAAACTCTTACTACACGCTTCATAACTATTAATTTCCTTTAAAAAGCCTGAACAAGGGTGCCATATAGGCGTTAAAACATCAAACCATTAAATTGTTATAATAGTTTGACTTTTTTGAAT
>JBIIKD010000039.1:0-9930 GCA_044233345.1 Chlamydiia bacterium | reverse complement strand
CCTGCCCTTGCATAGCCACTTTACTTGAAATTTGGCATCCTGAAATAACAAGAGCTATAAAACATGGTATGATTCTTTTCATACCCCTCTAATAACTTAATAGATATTTACATGCCAGATAAAACGGTTTGTAATAAATCCGGTAACCCAAAGAATGAATCCTCCCCAAAACGCCGCAGAAAATGTTGCTATATCCACTCCATAAGAAAGTTCACTTGCAAGCCAAAAAGTAAAAATATTGATCACGAGAGTAAATAATCCAAGGGTAAGGATCGTAATGGGTAACGTTAATAAAACGAGCACAGGACGAACAAGTGCGTTAACAGCGCTTAATACCACTGCAAAGAAAACAGCTTCTGTAAAATTTTGAATCTCTATTCCTGGAATGATATACCAACTCATAAGAACTACAGCAAAAGTGATGAAAAAACGAAATAAAAGTAACATAAAAACCTCCCCTCTTTTTGCATGATACGGGGGGCGAGAATAAAAAAAAAGGGGGGACGAAACGTGAAAAGGGCATAACACGCTCATCCCCCCCACCCACTCTTTCGAGCGAATGAAAAAATAATAAAATCTATAAAAAACCGATCAATCTAAAACAAAGCCTCTGACACCCACCCAAAAATAGATAAAATCTTAAATTCCAAGGAGATCTGCGCTCGTATTACAGAAGACAGATTAATTAAAACCCCCAATTTTGAATGCTTTTCATAACAATGCATCTTTGTTTTCTACTAATTAATTATAATGTATTTAAAAATAAAAAACAATAAAATCAATTTGTTAAATAAAAAAGATTGCCTGCTATGAGCATAACCCGCCTATTATTTTTTTAATAACAGGTTTTTTAGGAGGAATTCTTGCGGGCCTTTTAGGGATTGGAGGAGGAGTAGTTTTTGTTCCAGCCCAATTATTTATTCTATTTACGCCGTTCCAATTGATCTACAAATGAAAATGGCTATAGGGAGTTCTTTAGTAGCTATTTTATTTGGCTCCCTTTTTTGCAGCATTCTTCCAATCTAAAAAAAGATCGATTGAATGGAAAATTGTATATAAAATATCTCTTGGCGTCATCTTAGGATCCTTTTTAGGGAGTTTTTTAGCCCGAGTAATCCCTTCAAGAGATCTTAAGTTTTTTTTGGTATTTTTGAGATTTTTTTAAGAACAGTCCTTTTTTTTTAAGAAAAAATTTCACAAAAATTCGATCAGAAAAAATCCTAAAGCGATTATTATCAATGCTTTTGGCCTTGGAATCGGCGCTATATCTGCTTTAATTGGCGTAGGAGGGGGATTTTTTTCTGTTCCCGTCCTTCTCTATTTTAGACTTCCATTAGTAAAAGCGATTGGGACCTCCTCTTTAATTGGAGGAATAGCTGCGTTTTTTGGAAGCTTACTATTTTTTTTCCCTCTTTTAAAGGAGCTCTCTATCCTTACACCTTAGGATATCTTTACCTTCCAGCAGTTATTCCTATGATTTTAGGCTCTTTATTTGCGGTAAAAAAAGGTGTAGAGTTGAGTCACTCGATCCCCAAGGATAAATTAAAGAGGATATTTGCTTTTATTTTGGTAGTTGTAGGCCTTTGGATGCTTTATCGATGAAATAAGAAGAGCTGCCATATGAGGGACCACTAAAAAAGCCAAGCTAAGGTCAATGATAGACCAGACATTGTTCACTCCTGCAACTGTACCCCAAAAAACCAAAAAAGCGATCATAAAATAGTAATAGGCAACACCTCTTCTTTCACTTAAATAGCTAAAGCACTGACTTCCATTGTAACTATTGCCAAGAATAGTCCCTATCGCAAAAAGAATCGTGCTAATTGCAATAATCCCAACTCCTACATAAGAGAAATAGATCTCAAAGGACGCTGCAAGCATACTTATGCCCAGAGGTAAATTTGGATCTTGCCATGTATCTGTGATCAATACAACAGATCCAGTAAGAAACGCTATAATTCCTGAAACATATGTAGAAATCATAGCAAGCATACCCTGTGCATGAGAGTCTCTTGTTTGAGCCATAGAGTGTGGAATTGTTTGCGTTCCAACACCAGCTTCAGTTGCTTGAGTGCCTTTAAAAACCCCCCACCGCATAGCGCTTAGAAGACCCCCAGTAACTACTCCACTTGTCATAGCATAAGGAGAAAAAGCAGAGTGCAAAATAATACCACAGATCTCAAAAAACCTACTTCCATTAGAAAGAATAATCCAAGAAATCGAGCCTAAATAAAGAACGAACATAAGAGGTACAATTTTTGCGGAAAAAGCACTTACCCGTTTTGTTCCACCAATTAAAATAAACAAGACAAATATAGAAAGGAAAGAGCCAGAAATCATTGTTGGTATTCTGTATGTTCCTAAAAGAGGTGAGTTTAAAATAGCCCCTAACTGGTTTGCTTGAGCTGCGGACCAAGCTGCCATCAATAAGCTACAAAAAATTGCATACCATCTAGCAGCTCCTTTAGAAAAAATACTTTCCAAGTACTGCATAGGGCCACCAAGAATCTGGCCTGAAGAAAGTTTTTTCCTATATTTAATAGAAAGATCTACTTCTGTATAAGTTGCGGCGCTTCCAAAAAAAGCAGTTAAAAGAAATCCTAAAAGAGCACCAGGGCCGCCCCATCGAATAGCTACAATAGGACCTACAATCGTACCAATCCCAAGCGTTGTTGACATGGCAGTAAATAAAGCTCTATGCGGAAGAATTGTATGAGCGCCTTCAATATTTTTTCTATTTGCAATAGACTGTTTAATCATTTGAAAAATTTCTAAAAAAACACGCAGTTGTATAAAGCGAGTTTTAAAAGAAATAAATACACTTCCCCCTAAAATAAATAGACAAGATGCAAATAAAATGTAGCCAATCAAATGCTCAATATAACCCCAAACGTCCATAAAAACCATCCAGACTCAATATAATAGAGAAGTTTATACCTGAGAAAACTAATTACGTATATAGTTTCGTTTGTTCTTTTCCAGGTCAGCTAGATCTAGGTGCTCTTTTTGACCTCTGATTTCCTCACCTTTATTTTTAGCAACCTCACCAATTAAAATTAAGGTGATATAATGGTGACTTTGACTAGAATTGTGAAATGATGCTATTTGATCGACATAATATTTTAATTGATTTTCGATCATTAATGATTTGGGCAACTTCCATCCAACTATATCTTTTAAAGAAAGTCGTTTCTCTTCATAAATTTGTTTTAATTTAAGGAGGTGAAGATCTTGGCTCCTACTACATCGATGGGTATCAAAGGCGCATTGATATAAAGATTTATATGCATTTGAAAGAGGTTTTGCTAAAAAAAGAAGATCTACAGAAATTGTTTTTAATTGCTTTAAGCGGATCCCATTTGATGTTGGTCGCTTTAAAATCCCCTGATAAGCATTGATAGAAGTATCATTTTTTGGTTTTTTATTTACATTATGGGGGATATCGATAAAAGGTAGATGCATTCCTTTTAGCGGAACTCGTTCATCTAAATCCCCTTTTTTTTGTTGCTGTAACCATTCAAGGAGAACTTTAATGCCTCTTTGAGAGCAAAATTTTGCAATTTTTTCTGCAAACTCTGAAATCGTATCTGACTTATCAATCATCAGTACCTAAGAGGTTAGGTTAAATATTTTATGATTTTTTCAAAAATAAAACCGCTATTTTTTAGGCGAAGCTTAACCCTATCTTAATATATATGCAAATATTTTTTTCTAAGTGAAAAAAATATTGATATAGCGCAATATACAGAGAAACAAAGGGGAACCATGAAAACTGTACTGCTTAAAGGAAATAAAGTTTCTTTGCAAGGAAATTTTTTAAACGTCGGTGATATAGCACCTGATTTTACTTTAGTTAATAAAGAGCTAGAATCGGTCACCTTAGAAAGCTTTAATGGACGCTATAAAATTTTAGCTACCGTTCCAAGTGTAGACACCCCTGTTTGTTCACAGGAAACAAAATTAATGAATGATTTTGCAGAAAAAAATCCAAATGCATTTATCTTGATTATTTCAAAAGATCTTCCTTTTGCTCTGAATCGTCACTGCAGTAAAGAAAATTTAACGAATATTATTCCCCTTTCTGATCTTCGTCCTTATTCAGCTTTTTGCAAAAACTATGGCGTTTTACTAAAAGATGGGCCGCTAGCAGGGCTGATGGCGAGATCGGTGATTGTTTTAGATCCTAAAAACAAAGTTATTTACTCTGAGCTTGTTTCTGAAATTACTGCTCTTCCAGACCTTGCTAAAGCATTCTCAATAATTTAAACGCTATTGGCTACCTATTCGCTCAGGCAATTAAAGCGAATAGGTAACCAAAAAAGTTTTAAGAGAGCTCATATTCTTTGTAATCAGGAAACCAAAAGTGTTCCTCTATAAGCGCTTTTATATTTTTTTCTTGCTGATGCGGGATAAGTTTTTTTTCGATCGCAAAAAGAACAATCCTTTTAGCAATATGTTTTGTTGCATCTCTTAGCTCTGTTAGAGGAGGAAAAAGAGTCGTTGTAGAAAGCTCGCTTAGGGCTTCCGCTGCTACTATAAACATTTCATGGGTAATATAGGGAATTTTAAAAGTCGAGACAGCAAGTCCCATAGAAGGGAAAATATAAACGTTATTGCATTGCTCTACTTTAATTTTTCTTCCGTGCAATTGAATTGGATTGTAAGGGCTTCCGGTTGCCGTAATCACACTTCCATCTAACCATTCATAAAGATCTTGTGGATCTACTTCACTTTTTGAATTCGGGTTTGAAAGGGGGAAAACAATAGGTTGAGAGGTGTTTTTTCCAAGAGCCGTGATTATTTTTTTATCAAAAGCTCCCCTTTTTGTTGAAACTCCAATAAGGGTGGTTATCTTTGCATTTTCTATTACTTCAATAAGCTCGATTCCTGTTTCTACACTTTTATAAGCAAATGGCTCTTGCTCTTTAGTTACTTCATTAACCCCATTTCGAATAAGTCCATTTTTATCGATAAGATAGACTTTCCCATAAGCCTCTTCTTTTGACATTCCTTTTAAAACCATATATTCTACTAAAATATTCGCAATACCCATTCCAGCAGAACCAGCACCCAAAATGGCAATTCTCTGTTCTTTAATGGTTTCAGATTTTAAACGCAACGCAGAAAGAATTCCCGCTAAAGAAATGGCAGCAGTTCCTTGAATGTCATCATTAAATGATTTTAATGTTTTTTGGTGTCTGACCAAAAGCTCATAGGCTTGCTCTTTACTAAAGTCTTCCCATTGAAGTACTGCATTAGGATATATTTTTTTTACAGCTGTAACAAAAGAATCTATGAATTTTTTATAAGAAGGCCCTGTGACTCGCTTCGAATTAGTTCCTATATAAAGAGGGTTTTCCCTAATTTCTTCCGTATCACATCCAACATCAAGAAAAATAGGTAGAGTTTTTGACGGTTTAATTCCTCCAAATAGAGTATAAAGAGCTGTTTTTCCAATTGGAATAGCCATTCCCCCAATCCCTACATCTCCTAAACCTAAAATTCTTCCTCCATCAGTAACCACAATCACTGCAACATCATCGATTTTTGTGTTTTTTAGGATCTCTTCAATCTGATCTTCCTGGTCAATAGCGAGATAAAGACCTCTACTTTGATTGTAAAGATTACTATATTCTAAAGAAGCATCTCCAACAAATGGTGTGTATATGTAAGGCATGGTTTCTTCTATATGCTCAAGAAGAAATCGATAAAAAAGAGTTTCATTTCTATTTTGCAGATCTAAAAGAAAACTATATTTATCTACACCTGTTTGTTTGTTAGAAAAATTTTCATACCGTCTTTGCAGCTGTTCTTTAATTGTAGATTCATGTTCTGGAAGCAGGCCTACTAATTGGAAATTTTTTCTTTCTTTTTTAGTAAAGGCAGTCCCTTTATTCAAAATGGGATTGCGTAGAAGCTCCCTTCCCTTTAACGAAACTATTATTTTTTCTTTCATAATAAGACCTGTTTTAAGATAGAGAAAGCTATCTCGCTAGATTAAATTGATAGTCAAGGTATCCTGTATCATTTGGAGAAGCTGCCTCAATAAAAACCTCTAAATTTTCCTCTAAATAAATAGGTGCCTTCCCCTTATCAAACGAGAATACCACCTCTAATTTTTCTGACTGGCCACTTTGCTTTTGTAAACAGGGATTCGTTGCAACAAAATTTAAAATAAATTGAATTTTAGGATTACTTTTGTGAACAGCTATCGCCCTAAGATTAACAGATGGAGAAATTCTCCATGCATCTTTTTCATCAACATATACTCGTAAATGAAGAGGATTATCTAACCCAATAACAATAGCGCTTTTTTCTGTTGGTTCAATATATTCCCCAGGATGCACATTTACACTAAGAACTCTTCCTTGAATAGGCGCTGTTACTTTGCAATTCGCTAATTTTTTTTCAACTGATCGAAGTGCAGCTTCCTTTTCTCCAAGCTCAGCTTTTCCAACTTTTATAAAAGCCTCACTAGCTCCCTCTTTTATTTGATCATATTCACAAAGAAGCTTTTTGATCTCAAAAGCTGCTGTTTTTAACTGAATTTCCTGTGTCTCTTTTTCATGTTTACTTACAGCGCATTTTTCAAAAAGTGACTCAAAAATAATATTGTCTTTTTCTGATTGCACATATTTCAATTTAGCTTTCTCTATTTCTTGTTCTTTCGCCTTTAACTCAAAGTTTGATGGCTCCTCCTGAAGTAATTGAAACCTTGCTAAAGCAGTTTCATACTCAGCAACTTTTTCACGAAGAGAAAGAAATTGGGCGCTATCGTTCATTTGAAAAAGAAGATCACCCTCTTTTACCATTTGTCCTTGCTTTACAAAAACTGATTCAATAATTCCAGCTTCTACTGTATTCACATGAACATAGTCACTGGAAGGAGCTACTTTACCAACAGCTGTAACGAAGTGTCTGAAAGGGATGTTGACCCCTCTTTCCTCTTTATTAAAAAGATCCTCTTCCCCTTGAGAATAACTCTCTACTGCAAAGAGCTCTTTTCTTTGACTTGTATCATGTAGTGTCTGAAGGGTAATTCCAAGAATGCCTACTTGAAGAATAATTCCACTTGTAAACAATATTTTCTTTGCGTTCACAGTCACCCTCCCAGGTTCTCGCTAAAAATCCGGAGAATAGGTTTGGCCTTGTTATTTATCAACTACTTTTTTTAAGCAGATTCAGGCCAATGAAGGTGCTGCGTTTCCACTTCTTTATAGTAGTATTTAAACATGCAAGCTACAGCGATTGTCCACGCAGAAAATATTAAAATAGCTCCCCAAGAAAGCAAAGTGTCTAAATGAATCCATGTAATAAATTGAAGGCAAAGAACGATCAAAGAAGCTACAGCTTTTGATGTTCTATAAGCAAAAACATCAATAATCGCCTTAGCTTTGAATTTTTCATCTACCTTTAATGGAATATAAAGCATCTCTTTTAAGATTCCAAAAATCGAATAATCTATCGCTTTAATCGAACCAAAAGAAAGGCACATTACGTAGAATGTTGGGCAAACTAAAAATCCAAGAGCGTTTAGTCCCAAAAAAACAGGGATCATAAGGTGAGATATTTGAAGGCCAACCAATCGAATCAGAACAAAGCTCCCAATAAATTGAAGGAAAACATTAATCCCATTAACAAGCCCAAAAAATCTTCCTAAAAACTGCGTTCGTAGATCTTGTACGCTAAATGTTTTTTCAAGCATTGAATTGAACTGATAGTCAAGAACAGTCGAGGATACCTGCATCCCAAGTACAATGATTAAAATAAAAATAAGAAATTTTGAATGGCGGATAAGCTTCATCCCCCCCAAAACATCTGTAGAGTCTTTGCTCATCGTAGAGATGTTTTGCCGGCTAGGTATTTTTTCTCGAACATGAAGAGCTAAGCAATAGGCAAAAATCACTAAAAAATAAAAAGGAATCGTGGTTAAAAGAAGTCTTTCTGATCCCATACTTACAGCAAGAAATCCAGGAAAAAGACTTCCAATCACGGATCCTATACCCCCCATTCCGAATACAATTCCATACAAATATTTTGCTCGATTGATATTGATGGTGGCATGAATAACAGACCACAGCTGTTGAAACATAAGAATAATAAAAATATCTTTCCACAAATAAAGAAGGAAGGGAAGCCAAGTAAAACTCGTTAGGTAAAATGCACAAAAGCTATTAATGCCAATAGCAATCGTTACACTTAAGAGAAGCATTTTAGCGCACCCTAAATGAGGCAAAAATCGGTTATAAAAAGCAACCATCAGAAAATTCAAAGGAACACTCGCAAGCCATGCAATAGGAAAAAATTTTACTGTATAAGCTGAAAGAAATACGGAATTAGCGGTAGCTCGTGTAATAGAAGCCTCGCCTGTAATAGCAAAGCTTGCGATCATTACTAAAAAAACAAATAGCTTTTCTGAAGAAGAGTAGGTTCGATATTCATTTTTAATCCGTTGAATGATAGATAATTTCATCATTTGCCTTTGTATCTAGCGGGCAAAGTGCCCCAGGCTGGATATACAACCAATTTTTATTATAAACAGGAATATGAATGTCTGAAATATCCTGAGCCTGAACGACTATATCATTTTTCATTAAAACTGGAAAGGATAAGCCTTCTTTCTTAAGGGCAAGTGGATTTTTCTCAAAAAAATAGCTCGAAGGGGCAAGGCTAATATTTAAACTAAGTTTTTTAAACTCTTCATCACTTATCGAGCGCACTTCAATTCGTTGACATTGATCCATAAGAGCCTGAGCATGCTCAAAACCTGGATGTTTTGGATCAAATTGAGCTTTATTGATTTCTGAAAGGATTTCATAATCATTGACTCTCAAATACTGATCAACAGAATCTAAAAAAGACTTCCCTTCAAAATATATTTTGATGAATTCTTTTAAGTGGAAGCTGTATGATTTTACATTTGGATATTGATAAAGTCGTTTATGCATAAAATAGCGAGCAAGTAACAGCGCATAACAAGATTCTAAGCCATCTTCTTCGACCCCAAGAACAACTTCCTTTCCCTTTGGTAAAATGCGTATACAATCAATTAATTGAAGATAATCAAAAGATCCATAAGCAAGGCCGGTAAAATAAGAATCTCTTAATAAATAATCAATTCGATCTCCTCCAAAAAAATCGCCTGTTAACATTTCCGTTACAACTTTTTCCCAAGGGGTAAATTTTTCTCCATAAAGTTTTTCTCCTACAGCCACTTTGACAATATGCTCTACCTCAACCCCCCCTTTTTTCCAAATTGGAAGAAGGTAGTCACTTCTGATAATATTCATCGTCCATTTTTCATGCCCTTTTTCCCCTAACAGCACCTCTTCTGCCAAATGGGAAAATGGTGGATGACCCACATCGTGACAAAGCGCAGCAGCTCGAAGAACTTTTCTCCAATAGCGTATAGTTTTTGCGTCTAATAAAAGCTCTGCACTCATAAGGCTTGGTATTTTCTTTACCACGCTATCAAAAATTTTAGTCACGACAAACATAGTGCCAAGAGAATGATCAAACCGCTTATGATCGCCACCACCATACACAAATGCAGCTGAACCGATTTGATGAATAGCGTTAAGGCGCTTAAGAGGAAGAGTGTTTAAAAGAAGGCTCTCATGAGCATCAAGATCAATAAATTTATGAACTGGATCAAAATGTTTCTTTTTCACAAAAAAACCTGGTTAAAT
Source organism: Chlamydiia bacterium (assembly GCA_044233345.1). Lineage (GTDB taxonomy): Bacteria > Chlamydiota > Chlamydiia > Chlamydiales > 2-12-FULL-49-11 > JBIIKD01. The sequence goes on along the minus strand of JBIIKD010000039.1, from coordinate 241 downwards.
TTTTAAGTATGGAGGAGGAATTTCTCCTATAGCAGCTTCCCCTAAAATATCAACAATTAAACCTGAACGGATCCGAAAAACACGCGTTGCGAATGGATGAAGGCGGAGATCTCCTATCGATGCAACAGCTGTAACTCCTTGATCCAAAACGAGATCTCGAATAATTGTCATAATCAATACACCCATATGATGATCGAGATAGATAGTAGGCTCATCCAAAAGAAGAATTTTTGGATTATTT
>JBIIKD010000008.1:0-21433 GCA_044233345.1 Chlamydiia bacterium | reverse complement strand
CTGTGATGATGTGTTCTTGCCTGGTGATAGCACGAAATTAATAGCTCGTGCTGGGGATGTATTAACCCTTGAGCAAGCGTTAGCGATAGATGATTCAGGAATTGAAGCTTTACGCATTCGTTCTACCCTTACATGTGAAACACAAAGAGGGGTTTGTGCTAAGTGCTATGGAGTCAATTTAGCAAATGGAAGAAATGTCGCAATGGGTGAAGCTGTAGGAATTATTGCAGCTCAATCGATTGGTGAGCCTGGTACTCAGCTTACAATGCGTACGTTCCATCTTGGAGGTATTGCGTCAGCATCTATTAATCCTGAGTTGGAAAGTGAAGTAAATGGAATCTTAGTTTATCAAGGAATTCGTTCTGTAATAAATGAAGACCAAGTTTGGCTTGTTCTCAATAAAAATGGTCTTTTACACATAGTAAAAGATGAAGGTAGACCACTTGAAGAGTATAAAAAACTCATTGCAAGTAAGTCTATTGAGCCTTTAGCAACATTCAGCGTAGAACTTGGAACACAAATTCTTGTAGAAGATGGAACGCCTGTTTCTAAGGGGCAAAGAATAGCAAATATTGAGCAACATAACTTCCCAATTATTTGTGAAAAAGAGGGATTTGTTAAGTATGAAGACCTTGTGGAAGGAATTTCTACTCAAAAAAGCATGAACAAGCAAACGGGACAACCAGAAATTGTTGTAAAACAACATAGAGGGGAACTTCATCCGCAGATTGTTGTTTATGCAGACGAAGATTTGACAAACCTAATAGGAACATACGCGATTCCTTCTGGCGCACATCTTTCTGTGGAAGAAGGAACATTTGTGAAAGCAGGAAAACAGCTTGCTCGTTTGCCGAAAGGAGCTGTAAAAACTAAGGATATCACAGGTGGACTTCCTCGAGTTGCTGAGCTTTTTGAAGCGAGAAAACCAAAAGATGCAGCTGAAATTGCTAAAATTGATGGAATTGTGGACTTTAAGGGTGTTCAGAAAAATAAGAGGATCGTTGTTGTTCGAGATGAAGAGAGTGGAATGGAAGAAGAGCATCTTATTCCTCTTACAAAACATCTTATCGTTCAACGAGGAGACAACGTTGAAAAAGGACAACAGATCACTGAAGGAATTGTAAAACCACAAGAGATTTTAGAAATTTGTGGAGTTCGAGAGCTTCAGAAGTACCTAGTAAATCAAGTACAAGAAGTGTACCGATTACAAGGGGTGGATATTAACGATAAGCATATTGAAGTAATTGTTAGACAAATGCTTCAAAAAGTGCGCATTGTAGATCCGGGTGATACTGTATTCCTATACGGTGAGGATATTGATAAGAAGATGTTCCATCAGCAAAATAGAAAAGTGATCGAAGAGGGTGGAAGGCCTGCTCAAGCAGCTCCAGTTCTCCTTGGAATTACAAAAGCGTCGCTTGGTACTGAAAGTTATTTCTCAGCTGCGTCATTCCAAGAAACAACGCGAGTACTTACAGATGCTGCATGTGAAGGAAAAGTAGACTATCTGCTTGATTTTAAATCGAATATCATTACCGGGCAACAAATGCCTTCAGGAACGGGACATAAGAGATATCACCGTCGCTTGAAGAAAAATGTTGCTCAAGAAGAAGAAGAATTCTTGGACTTTGATTTTGAAAGTGAAGAACAAGAAGAGTACGCTTCAGTAGATGGTAACTAATAAAATAGTATATCTTACTGCTTCAATACAAAATTGTGTTGAGGCAGTGAGGTATCTTTGTTAGAGTATGAAATTGTGTTTTCTCTGTGAGCTTTATGCTCTGTCTCGTTTAAGTTGTATTTTAAATACAATTTTAGCAGAGAGAGCAGAGAGCTCACAGAGAAAATGTAAAAATTCACTCTTTTTAGTTAGGAATAAGGTGGTGTAATGAAAAAAAATTTTAAGCTTTCACTGCATTGTATTCTTTCTTTTTCAGTCTTAGCGCTTTCAGCTGAAGAATACTCTCCTAGATGGGAGCTTACTTTAGATGATGGAGAAGTGGAAGAGGATATCACTCAAAAGCATTTGGCAATGTCCCCAGAAGAACAGCTAAAAAAAGAGGGGTCTTATGAAATTTCCCCAGATCAAATCCCTAAAATGCCAGTTAAAAAAACTTATTCTTCTTTTCAAGCTCTTGTTCTTCCGTTAATTACGATTGGTTTAGTGATTACAGGGATAGTGGTAACAAAATGTAATCAAGGTCAAGAAGTAAGCTGAACTGTGGTTTTTTATTGCTTCTTTTTATCTCTTTTTGAATAGATTGAATGTGGAGGGAAGCGAGTGCATCTATCTTTTCCACTAGCGTTATTGTAACAAATTGATGAATATGAGGTTATATTATGTCGGTAAAAAATAAGTTACAAGGTTTAAAAAAACTCACCACTATTGTCGCCGATACGGGTGAAATTGACGCTATCAGAAAGCATAAACCTCAAGATGCAACTACTAACCCCTCCCTTTTATTTAAAGCAGCTCAAATGGATCAGTATCAAGATCTTATAAAAGAAGCTTCGACTTGGGCAAATGCTACAGCAAAAAATTCCAAAGATGTAATTAACAAGACAGTCATTAAATTATTTGTGAACTTTGGAATAGAAATCCTTAAAATTGTTCCTGGAAGAGTATCTACTGAAGTTGATGCGAGACTTTCTTTTGATATTGAGGGAAGCGTTGCAAGAGCGCACGAATATATAGCTCTTTATGAGGAAGCCGGAATTGGTCGAGAAAGAGTTCTTATTAAATTGGCCTCTACTTGGGAAGGAATTCAGGCGGCTAAACGCTTAGAAAAAGAGGGAATTCATTGCAATATGACGTTGATGTTTAGTTTAGGTCAAGCCATAGCAGCCGCAGAAGCTGGAGCGACCTTAATCTCTCCATTTGTTGGACGAATTTTTGATTGGCAAAAAGCAAACCTTGGGATACAAGAAATTGCAGTAGAACAAGATATGGGCGTTCAGTCTGTGACAAAAATCTTCGATTATTACAAAAAATTTGGCTACAAAACTCAAATTATGGGAGCTTCTTTCCGTAATATTGGAGAAATTTTAGCTCTTGCGGGTTGTGATCTACTTACGATCGCTCCAAATCTTTTATCTGAGCTTGAATCTATAGATGGGGAAGTTGTCAAAAAATTAGATGGAGAAAAGGCGAAAGATCTTCAATTAGAAAAAATTATTGTCGATGAAAAAACCTATCGTTGGATGCTTTGTGAAGATAAAATGGCTTCTGATAAACTCTATGATGGAATTAGAGGATTTGCAAAAGATACAGTCAAGTTAGAAAAATATCTTCTGGATCACCAACTAAACCCTGGACATCGGTCTCAAGTTAAAGAAATGTAATCTTTTTTAAGAGCTTGTTCCAGAAGAAGATGAGGAAGATGAAGAGCTTGTATTAGCATTGCTTGTTGGGGTTAAAGAGGGGCTGTTGGGAGCTAAATTAGCGATAATTGCAATGGCTATCGTGAAGAAAAATCCCCAGGCATACATTCCTACGGCTTGTTTTTTTTGATTTTCATCGGTAAGTTTCCAGGAATATTCATCTTTATGAGAGTCATTCGATGTAAATTGTGTATTATCACTGTATAAATTTGGTGTTGATACAGAGACCAGTACGCAAAGCACGATAAATAGAATCTTTTTCACTCTTCAGGACCTTATTTTCACTATTAACTTTCTTATGTCATGCGAGATTTTTTTTGACCAGAGAAAGATAATTATTAGCTATTTTTTGTGTTCGTGTTAATTTAAGTGCCAAAGTGATAATCAGTTCTTTTTGAATTTTAAATATAATTTCTATATTTGTTTTCGTTTTGTTTTTTTTGTTTAACAAAGATTCAATTGCGTAAAAAAGAATTTCTTTTTTTAAAACAGGATAGATTTTTTTTGGATCTCCTTGATTTAAAAGGAGTAATATAATTTCTGGGTGTAAATAATCAAAAGCTGTCTGCAGGAATTCATTATAAATTCCTATGTCGTTGATGTATGATTTATTAAGTGATAAAAATTCACTTACTGCCAAAATATTTCCTTCTTCTATAAGACTTTGGTCAAAGTGAATAAGAAAAAAAGGATCCTTTGAATAAATCGATTCTATATCTGAAAAAGGAGCAAATTTAACAACTGGACAAAGCCGGGTTGTATCGAATTTTATGTAATCTAGTAGAGAGTTTAATTCTTTTATTGGTGCATAAGTTCCACTCCAAGGGTCACATAAGACTGCATCGCTTTCTGTAGAATAGTCAATAACTAAAAAAAAATGATCTCCATTTTTAATCGTAAAAAGTTGGACATCGCTAGAAATGTTTTTTTCTTTTGCATATCTAAGGCCAATTAGAGTCATTTCACAGCAATTACCAAGTTGTGAAATTTCTAAAACTTTTAGAAAATGGCGATTATAATAACGAGTATAGCCAAGCGCTATACACATTTGTGTCTTCAGGAATAAGGTGTATATTTCTTTGTCAAGTCGCTCGAGTTTTTTATTCTTTAAGGAATCATTTCTGATTTTTGAAAGAAGAGGACTTCTAACAAGATGATTGGAGGAGTGTTTTATGCGGGTATGGACATATTGTATAATTTCACTTGCTGATTGTAGGTTGGTTTCTAAACGTAGAGAAATAGGTTTAGTAATCAAAACTCTTTCCACTTTTCCTGTAAGAGTGTAATCATGAGAGCTTTTTTCAGGTTCTTTTTCTGCTACAAGATATGAGTTTTTTACGTGCTCGATCTTGAAAGATTCGATATTAGGATCATCAAGGCAAAAACATTCAGTTTCTTTTAATCTTTTAACGTCTTTTTTAAGAAAATTTGCTTTTGTAATAAGTAAATGATCCGATATCCAATTTTCGATTTTTCTTATTTCTTTTCGCCAAGGGAGTGGAAGATCTGGGTGGTTTTGTTTTATTAGGTGGATGATATAGAACAGATTTTTGTAACGAAATAGTGGATTTTCTTTAGTAAAAAAGCCTTTCAAGTTTTCGAAATAAGAAAAAATAGATCCGTGATTACTTAACTTATGTAAAAGATAAAAAATCGCATTGTATTTATCGATAAGACTTTCTTCTATATAAGGAAGAAAGCTGTTATAGATGGGTTTTTCGGTCTTTAGAGAAAGTCTTTCCATAAAAAAATCTTAATTAAATTTCGGAAAATGATAGCAGTGAGAGTGTTTTTTTTAAATTAATAATTGTGGATCTTTGATCTGGCAATTGGGTTTTAAGAATATTTATCTTGGGTTTTTATTTTTCTATGGTTACAATAAGCGAAATTTTCCGTTAGAAAATCTGAAGAAATAGCTAACATCCAGATAAGGGAGAGTATATGACTTTAGAGTCACCCGACGCAAAGGTTCAGGAAATATGTAAGCGTCTTAGAAAGGAAACATTAGAGCCATCTAAGAAAGAAGCTGCATGGATTCTAAGCGAGGCAAAAAGAGAATCTGAAGAGCTAGTTCAGGCTGCAAAACAAGAATCTCTTCGCATACAAGAAAATACAACTAGCGAACTTGCTAAGATGCAAAATGTTCATGAAGCAGCTATTCAGCTTGCGTTAAGGCAAGGGATTTCTAAATTAAAGCAATCGATTGATTCTTTGTTTTCAAATCAACTTCAGCTTTTGGTAAAAGATGAAATGAGTAAAAGTGATACTATTGCAAAAATACTTAGTGCAATGGTTGAGGCAATTCAAAAAGATGGAATCTCCGCAGATTTGCTCGCTCTTATTCCAAGTCAAGTTTCAAAAGAAGAAGTTCAATCAAAAATAGTTAGTGAAGTAGTACAGAAATTGGGGAGAGGGGGAATTGCTTTAGGTGATTTTAAATCTGGAGTAGAAATTAAGCTTCTCGATAAGAAAATAGCTATATCTATGACAGATCAAGCTGTTGTTGAACTGCTGTCTAGATATATCGGAGATGATTTAAAAACAAAGCTCTATACACTATAGATTCAGGTCTTATGGGTTGTTATTTTATTGTAAGTTCCCTTCCATCGCTTGAGTTTGGTTCAAAGCCTGATATTTCTTCAGAGCAACTCTTTTCTCTTTTTGATTTAAATCTAGATAAAAAAGGGGAGGAGATGATCAAATCCATGCGTCTTTGGATTGATCTTTCGAATATTCAACGCCTTTTAACGAATAAAGAATTTGATCAAAGGGGCTCTTTAGTAAGAGTTGCTTTGGAAAATCTTCTTGAAGAAGCGTATGGTCTACCTGAATACGTATTTGAATTTTTTGCGACATTTGAAACTGATGATCTTCGAAAATGGAATTTCCCATGGCTGATTGCAAAGTACTTTGAAGAGGAAGAGCAAAAATGGAATGGAACAATGGGGAAATTTATTCGTTTTGAACATGAATGGAGAGTTCTTCTTACGGCTTATAGAGCTAAACGGATGGGAAGAAATATCCAAAAAGAGCTTAGATTCGAGAATGAAGCGAATCTAATGGTTAGAACAGCTCTTTTGCAAAGCGAAGGATCAGGTCGTTTTATATTTCCTTATGAATATCAAGATTTAGAAAAAGAGCTGCTTTCTGTTGGGCCAAATCCGCTAAAGCAGAATGAAATAATTGCAAAGTATCGCTATAATTTTTATACCGAATATACTCATGAAGATCCATTTTCTGCGACTTCGGTTGTGGCATACATGATGAGACTTTGGATACTTGAGGAGTATTTTGCTCTTCGCCAGGAAATGGGAGAGCAAATCCTCAATAACTTAATGGAGAGAGAGAATGAGTCATAATATAAAGGCTGAAGGAAAAGTCATTTATACACTTGGAAATTTGATTAAAGTGCAGTTTACGGGTGATATAGCACAAGGAGAAGTAGGGTTTCTTCAACTAGAATCAGAATCTCTTAAGGCTGAAGTTATTGAGATAGATGGCAATATTGCAAAAATGCAAGTGTTTGAAGATACGAGAGGTTTAAAATATGGGAATCATGTTCTTTTTACTGAGGAACTCCTTTGTATAGAACTTGGCCCAGGCCTTCTTGCTGAGGTATTTGATGGGCTGCAAAATCCTTTAGAAAAAGTCGCAGATGTTTGCGGTCTTTTCTTGCAAAGAGGGACCTACATTGAACCACTTGATCGCGTAAGACATTGGGAATTTAGACCGATTGCATCTGTTGGCGATGAGTTAGAAAGAGGGGATGATCTTGGATCTGTTTTAGAGTCTCAATTTATTCATAAAATTATGCTCCCTTTTTCGATGTATGGAAAGTATAAGCTTACATGGATTATTAATCCTGGAAGTTACCCAGTAGATAAGGTAATTGCAAAGGTTATTGATGAAAAAGGGCATGAGCTAGAGCTTACAATGGTCCAAAAATGGCCTGTTAAAAAACCGCTCATTCAAGGGGAAAGGGTTAAGGCAACTAAACCTTTAACTACTGGAATGCGTATTATCGATACGATGTTTCCTGTGGTAAAAGGAATGTGTGCATGTAATCCAGGGCCATTTGGTGCTGGAAAAACAGTAACCCAGCAATGTATCGCTAAGTATTCGAACGTAGATATTGTCGTTCTTGCCGCTTGTGGTGAGCGTGCTGGAGAGGTGGTAGAGACGCTAAAAACATTTCCTACCTTAATGGATGTCCATTCGAATCAGCCGTTAATGAACCGAACTGTGATTATTTGTAATACTTCTTCAATGCCAGTTGCGGCTAGAGAAGCTTCTGTTTATGTAGGGATGACGATTGCTGAATATTATAGACAAATGGGCCTTGATGTTCTTCTTTTAGCAGACTCAACATCTAGATGGGCACAAGCAATGAGAGAAATGTCTGGTAGATTAGAAGAAATTCCTGGTGAAGAAGCATTTCCAGCTTACTTAGGTTCTAGAATTTCTAGCTTTTATGAGCGATCTGGAGCGGTTCGATTAAAAGATGGGGAAGTCGGCTCTGTTTCAACGCTTGGAGCTGTTTCTCCGGCGGGTGGAAACATGAGTGAGCCTGTAACTCAGAACACGATGAATGTTGTGGGTGCATTTATTTGCCTTTCGAGGGAATACTCAGATATGCGTCGTTACCCAGCTATTGATCCTTTAAAATCATGGTCAAAATATGCAGCCATTGTAGGAGAGACGTATAAAGAAGAAGTGCCTTCTTGGTATAATTGGGTGCTTAGAGCTCAAAAATTGATCGCTGAAGGGGATGAAATAGGAAGAAGAATGGAAGTTGTGGGTCAGGAAGGTATTAGTATTTCTGATATGATAAAGTATTGTAAATCAGAGCTTTTTTCTTTTTGTTACTTACAGCAAAACGCGTTTGATCCAGAAGATGCTTATTGCTCAATGGAGCAACAAAAAGTACAGTTTGCTTTAATGAATGAAATTTTTGATACGGAGTTTCCTTTTAATGAAGTGGACGAGGTAAAAGAGTACTTTTTAAAATTGCAAGGTAATATTAAAAACTTAAATCACATGAAGTTTCAATCAGATCTATATGAAAAAGCGCTTGCACAAATTGAAAAGGAACTTGAAGAAGTGGTCAAACGGAAGGAGGTAACTGTTTAATGCAAAAATACTATGAACAGATTTCTGAAATTGGAAATAGCACCTTCGTTGTTTTGGCGGAAGATGTAGAAATTGGAGAGATGGTACGAGTAGATAAAAAAGATGGAACGAAGCTTTTGGGCTCAGTCATCAGCTTTGACCGAGAAAAAGTGATCATTCAAGCAATGGGTTCTACTCGTGGACTTTCAACAGGAGACCGAGTTACATTTTTGAAAAGAAAAATGCGGGTTGTGGTAGGAGATCAAATTTTAGGTAGAATTTTAAATGCGATGGGAGAGCCTATGGATAAGGGCCCTCCAGTAGAGGGAATGGCAGTAGAGATCGGAACATTTCCAGCGAATCCTGTAAAACGGATCATTCCTCATAGAATGATTTCTACAAATATTCCCATGATTGATCTTTTTAATTGTCTTGTGGAATCACAAAAAATCCCTATTTTTTCTGTTGCAGGAGAGCCTTATAATGCACTTTTAATGAGAATTGCAAATCAAACAGACGCAGATGTCGTTTTAATTGGATTAATGGCTGCAAGGCAAGATGATCTTCACGCTTTTATTGATAACGCAAAAAAAATGGGTTCTTTAAAAAAGACCACAATGTTTGTTCATTTAGCAACAGATTATGCAGTAGAGTGCTTGCTTGTTCCAGATATGGTTTTAACTGTTGCAGAGCAGTTTGCTCAGCAAGGAAAACGAGTTATGGTTCTTTTAACTGATATGACAGCATTCGCAGATTCGATTAAAGAAATAGCCATTAGCTTAGAGCAAGTGCCTTCTAATAGAGGATATCCAGGTTCTTTGTATTCAGATCTTGCAGCTCGATATGAAAAAGCGATTGACTTAGAGGGGCATGGATCAATTACGATTATGGCGGTAACCACAATGCCAGGAGATGACGTAACACATCCTGTTCCTGATAATACAGGATATATTACAGAAGGGCAGTTTTACTTAAGAGGGGGAAGAATTAATCCATTCGGGTCCCTTTCCCGATTAAAACAAAATGTGATTGGTGGAGAAAAAAGTAGACGGGATCACTCAGAAGTAATGAACACGATGATTCGACTCTATGCAGAAGCGAAAAAAGCTATAGAACTTTTCAATATGGGATTTAAGCTTTCTAGATGGGATGAAAAATTACTTCGTTATGGAGAGCTTTTTGAATCAAAAATGATGGATTTGAACGTAAATATTTCTCTACATGAAGCATTAGATCTTGGATGGGAAATTTTAGCAGAGTGTTTTGAACCTCACGAAGTAGGAATGAAGCAGGAACTCATCAATACGTTTTGGAAAAAGTAGAGAATTATGTCGAGTGTGAAATTTACTAAGATTGAACTTTCGAGATTGCAAAAGCAGTTTGGACTTTACCAACGCTATCTTCCTACCTTGCAGATGAAAAAAGCTCTTTTGCAAATGCAGGTAAGAAAAGCAGAGGAAGAGATCCAGCAATTACAAAAAAGCTATCTCAAAGAAAAATCCGTAGTAGAAGGATATGCAAGACTTCTTTCAGGACAGAGTGTTACAGATTGTGAAGAGAGCGTACATGTTGAAAAAATCGATCTCCAATTTGAAAATATTGCAGGGATTGAGATACCTATATTTCACGACATACAATTTAAAGATCCAAAGAATATGATGATTTCTCAACCTTTTTGGGTAGATGACATGATCAATTTTTTGAGAAATCTTAAAAAAGGTTTAGAAAAAGTAAAAGTGGCAAAGCTAAAAAAAGAAATTTTAGCAAAAGAGTTTCGGACTGTATCCATTCGAGTAAATTTGTTTGAAAAAAGACTTCTCCCTAATTTAGAAAGAGATATTATGAAAATTAAAGTTTTTCTAAATGATCAAGATTTGCAAGGGGTCGCGCAGGCAAAAGTCTCAAAAAAGAAAACGCTAGATAGAAAAGAGCTTGAGCAGATGGAGGGACGGCGTTGAGAAGAGACCTTCATAAATATCTTTTTTTAGGTTCTAAAGGAGCAATAGATGAGTTTTTTGATAGAGCTCAAAAGATCGGGGCATTTCAATTTCTTTCTGTTTCTGAACAAAAAACCCATCACTTTCCTAAAGCAATAGAAGATTTGCGATATGCACTAAAACTTCTTCGTAGACAGCCTGCACAAAAGCAAAAAACAATAGATTTTTCTCACACAAGTGAGATTGTAGATCAAGCTCTTGTGTTAAAAAAAGAGATAGAAAATCTTCATGAAGAAATTCGGCTCCTTAAGGGGGAGATTATTCGGGTTTCTCCTCTGGGAGAATTTTCTATACAAGAGATTCAAGAAATATCAAAAGAGACAGGAAAGCATGTGCAGTTTTTTCTCACACGACATGCAAAATTAGTAGATGCAAATCTCCCTGAAGAACTTCTTTTTATCAATCGTGATAGCGATTTAGACTATTATATGTATATCGGTGATGTGCCTTATTCTCACCGAGATTTTTCTGAAATTAAGATAAGAATGTCTCTTAACGAATTAAAAGATGAAAAAAGCAGGCTTGAAGAGATTTCTAGAAAAAGTGAACAGGAATTAAAGGATCTAGCGAAGTATTGTGATTTTCTTCATGACAGTTTCCTTGCAAAAATGAATGCCATTAATTTGCAATTTGCTAAAACAGACATTGAGTATTATCTTGAAGAAGAGATTTTCGGAATTGAAGCATGGGTTCCTGAAAATTATACAGAAAAAGTAAAAATTCTTGTGCAAGGTCTTCCTGTATTCTTTGAGCGTGTAGCGATTGAGGAAGGAGAATTTGTCCCAACGTATTTAGAAAACAAAGGACTTGGAAGAGTTGGAGAAGACTTAGTGAATATTTATGATGTTCCCTCTGTAACAGATCCAGATCCTTCAGGATGGGTAATTTGTTCTTTTGCGATCTTTTTTGCTATTATTGTAGCAGATGCTTGCTATGGTACGATTTTTGCTTTAACGTCCCTTTTTCTTTGGATCAAATTTCCGAAGGCAAAAGGTATCAAAAGGCGTATGATGAAGCTTTTCTCCCTACTTTCTTTTACGACGATTGTTTGGGGGGTAATGGTAGGATCTTATTTCAGCATTCAATTAAAGCCAACGAATCCACTAGTAAAAGTATCTATGCTCTATCAAATAGCGGTCCATAAAATAGACTATCACTTGCAAAAACATGACCCTACTTATTTAGAGTGGACAACGGAATTCCCCGGAATCGTTAATGAAATAGATCCAAGGCGCGTTATTGAAAAAGGCAGCGTTATAAAAGATGGGAAAGAAGAATTTGGATTAATGACGAGCCTTTATGATGGCATTTTATTAGAACTTGCTATTCTTATAGGGGTTGTTCATTTGTCGATTAGTTTTTTAAGAAATCTTCGAAGAAATTGGGCGGGAATCGGTTGGTTTTTAGCTATTTGGGGAGGCTATCTTTATTTCCCAAAAGTGTTAGAAGCAAATACCCTTTTTATTTATATGAATTGGATTCCAGAGTCAATCGCATTTCTTGTTGGAGAGCAATTTTTGTATTGGGGTATTGGTATAGCGATTGTTTTATCTCTGATACAGCAAAAACTTGCAGGACTTGGCGCTGTGTTTAAAATGATCGAGATTTTTGCAGACGCCCTTTCTTATTTACGACTTTATGCCTTAGGACTTGCAAGCATGGTTCTTGCTGCAACATTTAATGAAATTGGGGTGACGATGGGAGGTCTTATTTTGGGTCCTCCGATCATTTTATTTGGGCATTGTATAAACATTACGTTAGGAATAGCAGCCGGGTTAATACATGGCCTTAGGTTGAATTTCTTAGAGTGGTACCACCACTGTTTTGAAGGGGGTGGAAAAAATTTCAATCCATTAAGACTATTTGTAAGAGAATAAAGGAGAAAGAATGATGACTTTTGGTATGGCTGGACCTGCACTGTCCCTTGGACTTAGCGCAATAGGGGCAGCAATTGGGTGTGGAATCGCTGGAATGGTTTCTCATGGGGTGATGAGTAGAACTGAAGAGGGTCATGGAAAATTTATTGGCCTTTCTGCAATGCCTGCATCACAAATGATTTATGGCTTTGTTTTAATGCTTCTTTTACGTAACAGCGTAAATGCAAATCACGTCTCTGAACTTTCTGGAGTGTTTGTGGGCCTTTTGGCAGGACTTTCGATCATGGCAGCTGCAATTTACCAAGGTTTATGCTGCGCTTCAGCCATACAGGCCGTTGCTAAACAGCCAGCCCTTTTTGGTAAAGCTTTTGCGATCATTGGAGTTATTGAATCATTCGCTATTTTTGCACTTGTTTTTTCGATCATGCTGATTCAGTAAAAAGGAAAATCAATGAAGTACTTACTACTTGCCGCCTCTATGAGAAAAGAGTCAGTGCATAAAAAGTTAATTAAAATTGTAGAGAATCAAATAGGGGCTCTTGGCATTGAAACAGAACATGTTCCGTTTGAGTCAATTGAGATGCCCCTTTATAATGGAGATTTAGAAGCGGCTAAAGGAGTTCCGGAAGGCATTCAAGAGTTTGCAAAAAAACTTGAAGCTTCTGACGCTTGGATAATTGCCTCTCCAGAGTACAATTTTTCTTTTCCGGGGACATTGAAGAATCTTATTGATTGGCTTTCTCGGATTAAGCCTGTCCCTTTTAAGGGAAAAAAAATCCTTCTTCTTTCAGCATCACCAAGTCTTGTTGGTGGTACTCGCGGTCTTTTGGCACTACGTGTTCCCCTTGAGGCATGTGGAGGGTTTGTTTATCCCACAATGCACTCTCTTTCAAGTGCTTATGAGGCGTTTACAGAGACTTATTCTTTTGTCGATCCTAAAAATGAAAAAAGATTGGAGTCCCTTCTTAAAGAGTTTAGTTCTCGCTAAGAGAGGTCACTATTTTGCGATGACCAGCCAAACACCAATTGGCTAATCAAAAAAAATCCACTGGTTCTCAGAAGAATTCCTCGCTATAAATAGCGAGGTTCTTTTAATACTTCAAGTATGAGTATGCGAGAAGAAAGAGACACTATGGGAATCGTTAAGGTTCCCTCAGATAAGTTATGGGGCGCGCAGACGCAGCGCTCTTTAGAAAATTTCCGCATAGGAAGAGAGCGAATGCCTTTGCAAATGATTTATGCTTTGGTTCTTATTAAAAAAGCTGCAGCTATTGTCAATGCAGAGCTAGGATCTGTTTCTGAGGATATTAAAAACCTGATAGTCAAGGCATCAGATGAAATATTAAGTGGTCGACTAGATGATCAATTTCCCTTACTTGTTTGGCAGACTGGTTCTGGAACCCAGACAAATATGAATGTTAATGAAGTGATTAGTAATGTGGCTAATTTGCAGATGGGAAATCCTCCCGGCACAATGCAACCAGTTCACCCTAATGACCATGTCAATAGAAGTCAATCTTCGAATGATGTCATTCCTGCAGCGATTAGCGTCTCGGTAGTAACAGAAATAGAGCAAAATCTTATTCCTAAACTTCGCTATTTCCACGAAGAGCTGTTAAAAAAGAGTGAAAAATACAAAGATGTCGTTAAATGTGGAAGAACCCATCTTATGGATGCGACCCCTTTGACCTTAGGTCAGGAATTTTCTGCTTTTGAAATACAAATTTTAAATGCTATTCATGAAATTGAAGATGCCATCCCTCATATGGCAGAGCTTGCATTAGGTGGCACCGCTGTTGGAACAGGATTAAATACTCATCCAGAATTCGCACAAAAAGTAGCGGAAAAAATTAGCGAACTTTCAAATATTTCATTTACAACAGCTAGAAACAAATTTGAAGCTCTTTCTAGTATCCAAAGTCAAGTAAGATTAAGTGGTGCTCTTAAGACACTTGCGGTTGCTTATATGAAGATTGCAAATGATATACGCTTGTTAGGTTCTGGCCCTCGTTGCGGCCTTGGAGAAATTCAATTACCTGCTAATGAACCAGGCTCTTCCATTATGCCAGGAAAAGTTAACCCTACACAATGTGAAATGATGACTCAAGTCGCAGTTCAAGTAATTGGAAATGATGTTACGATTGCTCTTGCTGGCACGCATGGACATTTGCAACTGAATGTTTTTAGGCCAGTTGTCGCTTATAATTTAATCCAATCGATACGCCTTCTTGCCGATGCAGCAGTTAGCTTTACGGAAAAGTGCCTTATTGGCCTTACGCCGAATCTAGAAAAAATCAAAGAACATCTTGATAACAGTCTTATGTTAGTTACCGCTCTTAATACGCATATTGGCTATGAAAAGGCTGCCCAGATTGCTAAAACTGCCCACGAACGGGGCATTACACTGAAAGAAGCGGCTTTAGCTCTTGGCCTCATTACAGAAGATCAGTACGATGATATTGTAGATCCTCACAAAATGCGGGGCCCACGATCACATGAACGTTAGCGATCAAAAGCTGTTAAAAAATTACTATTTCTCCATCTTCTTGAGTTCTTATTGATAATGGATAAGGCAATTGATCAGGAACTTGATTAAAAAAGCCTTCTCTTAAAAATCGTCCGTTGGTCGCATGAATGATTATCTGTTTTTCTATACCACCAGATTCATTTTCAGATAAAGATTCTGAAATTGAAAAGCATTCAGACTTATGATCTTTAAGATTGAATTTATTTCTTTTATCTTCTGTAGCTGCATAAAATATAGTTTTCCCAGGACAACAAAATCGACTGATGCCTGTTTGAATGCATTTTCTAGGATGACTAAGAAATAGATCATCATTAGATTCTTTTTTTAGTACAAAATCGTTTCCTATTGCTAAATAGATCGATTCAGAGTGGAGTCTTTCAAAGTTACTTAATTTTTCAGTAACACCATGAATTATTTTATTTAATTCATCTAAAAGCACATAAGAAAAAATAGTAAAGCCATTTTCAAAATTTGTTAAAATTGATGAGCTCATTCTTGTTTTTGTTAAAACATATCCATCTTTTTTTAAAAAATTGAATGTGAATTTATCAATTAATTCTTCTGGATTTTGAGGCTCAATGTCTACATCAGACATGCAACAATAGGAAGCTTCTTTAGTTTTTAACACATGTATTGTGATTAATAATTTAAGAAGATCAACTCTATAATATACAGGAGTTTTTGGATGAAGTGATTCTTGTATATAGGGATGGTATTCATCGAAGGAAATTTTTCGAATATCTTTCATGTAGATTGAAGTTTTTGTTAATTTTGAAATCTCTTCGATTATTTTAAATGTGTTTTTTAAAGATTTTACTGTAACAAGAGTGCTGTCAAACCAAAAATTAATAAATTTAAAACCTTTTTGAGCCCATTTGAATATTCTATACATTACTGGTTGCTTTGAAATAGAAAGAGTTGAAAAATCAATGTCAAAAATGTTTTCATTTTTGTTTAATCCATCACCAATGATATTTTCAGCAATATCAATTTTGCGATTTTGAGGATTCAAATTAACCCATAGAAAATTTAATGAAAAATTTTCTGTGACTTCACGATATTCGGGGGTATAGTAAAAAACACCATAATAGCCCACTTTCAAAGCGATTTCAGCGCAATTTTTTAAATTGTTTTGACTTGCTTCACTTGAATCTAAAACACTTTTTAAATTTTTATTATTTATTTTTCCGTTTTGAGAAAAAATAATATTGATTTGATCTTGCATTAATTTTGGCATTTTAATAAACAAACTTTCATCAAATATTTCTTCTAAATATTCGGTGTCAATAATAGGAAGTCGTAAAATTTGTTTTATTTTTCCTATACGAGTTAAATCAGAAATAAATTTTTCTTCAGAAAGGGGTCTTTCAAAATACGTTTCTAAATTAGAATTTGTAGATCTGTAATCTATTAAAGGGGATGTGCTTATTTTTGCCTCGATATATTAAAAAAATAATAAAAGATTCTAAATCTTGAATCACTCTCTGTATAGAGAGAAAATCTAGAAATTTAAAAAATTGTACTATTTAGAGGTTTATTTCAGTAAATAGAAATTGCCCTAAAAAAGAAAAAAGACCTATAATTTTCTTCATGTTTATCGATAAAATAGTAGATTTTACTTTTACAAATCCGACCTGTTTCGGTCTATAATCTATCTTTTGTTCAAGCAGTAGTTTTTTTAAGTTAAAGAGGGAATGTGTTTCGTAAAATGCCGTTTATTTTAGTATTTTTGATTGGAGCTATTGCTTTATTTCAAGGCTACCTTTCTGCATCGATTGCTGCTTTTTTCTATGCAATTAGTCTTTCAATTAAGTCGGTTATTGTTTTTTTGTTGCCCTTGGTCATTTTTTCACTTTTATTTAAAACAGCAACACAATTTTCTCGTGGCGCAACAAAAGCAATACTATTTATTTTGATTGGGATCGTTTTTTCGAATTTTATCTCGACTATGATTGCCTATCAGGTAGGAGTGCTTGTTTCCCATTTTGATATTTCTATAGCCCTTCCTGAGGAAGGATCTGGTTTTATGCCGGCATGGACGTTCTCTCTTCCGTCTTGGATTTCTAATGCGTATGCGATGTTTTCTGGTCTTTTTTTAGGGGTTATTCTGTCTCGCATGAGACCTCTTTGGGCTGCAAAAGGATCTAAGTACCTTGAAAAAATAGTTCATTACATATTAAAAGGGGTCGTTTCTGTTATCCCTATTTTCATCATAGGATTTGTCGTAAAGCTATCTCGAGATAATGTAATGATCAGTATAATAAAAGATTATTCTTTGATTTTTCTCCTTGTAGCGGGGGCGCTATTTAGTTATATAGCCGTTCTTTATCTTATTTCGAGTCGATTTAATTTTTTGAAGTGGATGGAAAGTGTAAAAAATATGCTTCCTGCGGCTGTAACTGGATTTAGCACTATGTCGAGCGCCGCAGCAATGCCTCTTACGATCATGGGAGCAGAAAAAAATGGAGATGATCGAGATTTTGCAAAGGCTATAATACCAGCGACTGTAAATGTCCATCTAATTGGAGATTGCTTTGCTATACCTATTTTTGCTTTTGCAGTTTTGAAAAATTTTGGTATGAATGATCCTTCTTTTTTGACCTATCTAGTTTTTGCGGGTTATTTTGTGATGGCTAAGTTTTCTGTTGCCGCAATTCCAGGAGGAGGAATCATTGTAATGCTTCCTATTCTTGAGAGCACCCTTGGATTCAATGCAGAAATGATGTCTCTTATTACCGCTCTCTATATTTTATTTGATCCTGTTATTACCAGCGCCAATGTTTTTGGGAACGGAGGCTTTGCGCAAATTATGGGAAAAATTTATACAAGATTTAATAGTCAGTTTAAAATCACAAATGAGATAGCGCATTAAAATATAAATAAAACGGCAAGAGCCAATTGTTTCTTTTTTATTTTTAGATTTTAGTATAAGCGGGCATAGAGGGGCATGAGCTCTTGGGATTTTTTGAATAGAGAAAAATTTAATATTTTTTGTTTCATCTCCTAAAGTCAGATCGCCACTTATGATTTTGCATTCGAAGAAAGCGATTTTTTGAGAAATCAGTGTTAAATCAAAAGTCGTAAGAATTTTTACAATTTCAACATCAAAGCCTGTTTCCTCCTTAACTTCTCGAATAACAGCTGTTTCTGGAGATTCTCCTATGTCAAGCCCGCCACCAGGAAATTCCCATATAGGAAGATCCTTCCTTTCAATCATGAGAACTTCAGTTCTATCAGAAGAAAATATAAGGGCAAAGGCTGACCTGATGGATTCCATTGGCAAAAACCGAAAAAATAGATAGAATACTTTCCAAAATGATAGGGGAAGAAATGTTTATAAGATACAGTTTAGTTTGTGTGGCATTGGCTCTTACAGGGTGTGCAACTACAGAGCTTGGGGTCCGTCGACTCCCTTTAAAATCAGAGCATTATGCAAGCGCTTTTGCAAGAACCCCAAACCCAAATTCTGATGCAAATGAAGTAGGGGAGCGCTTATACGTCGATTGGAGAATCCCTTTTAAAATGGATCCAAAAGATTTTGAAGTTATCCTTTCTGTTGTATACAAAGATCTTTCTGAAGAAAGCGTAAGAAAGCCTATTACAGGAAGGGTAGGAGGATTTAATTTTCCACTTGTTGGAGAAAAATTTAAAAAGACAAATGGATTTTTGACTTATAAAGCAGAGCTTGTAAACAAGAATGGAGAAATTACAGATTCATGGGAGCAGGCTATGTGGGTAAAAGTACTTCATTGATATCTCCGATTGCTTTGTAGCACTCTAAAATGATTTCTTCTGTTTTTTTCCATCCGATACAAGGATCTGTAAGCGAAACTCTAGGGGAAATTTTTGAGCCAAAAGATTGACTTCCCTCTTCTAGAAAACTTTCCATCATTATTCCAAGCACGTTGGGGTTTTCTAAAAGGGAGGAATAAACAAGAGAGCGTAGGAGTGCTTCTTGATTTTTATAATTTTTCCCACTATTTCCATGAGCTGTGTCAATCATAATAGGAGAGAATACCCCTAATTTTTTTTGTGTATCGAAAGCTCTGATAAGGCTTTTTTGATCACAGTTAGGCTCATAGTCTGAGCCTCGTAGTACCAAATGAGTAAAAGCATTACCTTTAGAATGAATGGTTGAAATCTTTCCCTCTTGATTGATTCCTAGAAAAGAGTGTTGAGTTCGAGAGGAAAGAATGCTATGAATGGGAGTAAAAAGATCTCCGTGGACCGGATTTTTAAATCCGACGGGAATATCTACCGAGGAAACATATTCTCTATGTATTTGTGATGTAGAGGTTCTAGCTCCAATAAATCCCCATGTAACCAAATCTTCAAAATAAGAAGCGGCAAGAGGATTTAAAAACTCTGTGGCAATTGGCAATGATAAACGGGCAAACTCTAAAAATAGCTGCCTCGATAATTTAATTCCTTGCATAAGGTCATCGGAGCCATTTAGGTGAGGATCATATAAAAAACCTTTCCATCCGACTATTGTCCGCGGTTTTTCAATATAAGCTCGAATAACGATAAAAAGGCGGTCTTGGACTTTATCACTTAAATCTTTTAGCAAATGGGCATATTCCATAGCGCTATTAATATTATGAAGAGAGCAGGGACCTACAATCAAAGCAAGTCGTCGATCATTTCGTAAAAAAATACTTTTTGCCGTTTTTCTTAAAGTAGCAATGTTTGACTCCACCTCATGGGTAAGAGGCAGTTGTTCAAAAAGAGTATTTGGGGAATAAATCTGTTTTTTGTGTCTCATAGGAAGAAACAAGTCTAGTTTTTTTTTGCAATTTTTCTCCAGTATTAGTAATCTAAAATTTATACTCTTTGGAGATTTGTGCAAAATAGAAAAGAAAAGCCAGCGGAACCTTTAAAAGTTATGCAATACAACGCAGACTTTGGAGGATGTGGCTACTGGCGATTATTATGGCCACAATTTCTCATCAATATGAAGGGAAAGGCAAATATTTTTAATGCCCAAGTCTATTCGAAAGACTATGTTTTTTATGCAATGCTTGATGCGGTGCACATTCAAAGACAGGGGACACCTTCACAGCTTGAGTTTTTTCGAAAGATGAGTGAATTAAAGAAACGGATGAAGTTTCGGTTGATTTATGAAATAGATGATATTCTTTTTTCAGAAGATATTCCTGAATGGAATCGTGCTCGAGAATTTTATTTAAATCCTGAAATTAGAGCAGCGATTAAAGAATTAATGGAACTTTGCGATGAAATAACAGTTTCCACTGTTTATTTAAGGGACTATTATTTAAAAAAAACAAATCAAAAAAAAATTACCGTGATTCCAAATTATCCACCTATGTTTTGGATTGGTGATCTTTACAGTGAGGAAAATCTTCTTAGAAATTATCGCAAGCATAAAGGAAGGCCTAGAATTCTTTATGCAGGGGCATCTGGTCATTTTGCTGCTGATCCAACCGGAAACACAATCGATGATTTTTATCATGTAAAAGATGCAATCGCAAAAACAGCAGATGAATTTAAATGGGTTTTTGTCGGTGGTTTTCCAGTTAGTTTAATGCACTTGATTCAGGCCGGAAAAGTAGAGTCCCTTCCTTGGCAAACTATGGATGCCTATCCAAGAACTCTAGCGTCTATCGGAGTCAATATGGCTATAGCACCTTTAGCAGATAATTCGTTCAATCGAGCAAAAAGTGATCTAAAATATTTAGAAGCTTCAGCATTAGGTATCCCTATCGCATGCCAAGATATATGTACGTATGCAAATGCTCCAATTCGATTTAGAACAGGGGACGAAATGATCGAGAAAATTCGAGAAGTTCTTAGAACAGAAGAAAGTTTTATTGAGCACTCTCGCGCCGGTAGAAGAGCGATAGAAAGTCGGTGGTTAGAGAGGGATGAAAATTATGGAAAATATCTCGATGTATATCAATTTCCCTACGGAGACCCTCGCCGGAAGTACGTGACCTAAAAAGAGCCTTCTGTATATACTCTTTGTTAAAAAAATATGGTTATATGGAATTTTTGTTGCATTGGATAGATCGAATCAATGATTGGGTTTGGGGTCCTTTACTTATTATTTTAATGATAGGTACAGGGCTTTATCTCTCGTTTCGATTGAGATGGGTTCAGATACGACACCTTTGGTATGCACATAAACTTGTGGTGAGTAAGCAAGATGAAAGCGCACAAGGAGATATATCTCATTTTCAAGCTCTTATGACAGCCCTTGCAGGGACAATTGGTATTGGAAGCATCACCGGGGTAGCAACTGCCATTGCAACGGGTGGCCTTGGATCAGTTTTTTGGATGTGGATAGCGGCCCTTTTGGGAATGGCGACTAAATTTGGAGAGGCTGTCCTTGCTATTAAATATCGAGTTGTCGATCGGCAAGGGGAAATGTGTGGTGGTCCAATGTATTATTTAGATCGAGGATTAAAAAATAAATTCTTAGCTAGCTTGTTTGCTGTTATGGCAGCTATTGCAGCTCTTGGAACAGGAAATATGATACAGGCAAATTCTGTTGCCTCTGCATTTTCAGAAATTTCTTCGAT
>JBIIKD010000116.1:0-4608 GCA_044233345.1 Chlamydiia bacterium | reverse complement strand
GATTGCAACAGGGCTTCCTTTACTTGGTGGTATTAAAAGTATTGGAAAAGTAGTTACTGTCGTCGTTCCTGCTATGGCCATTTTTTATATTTTGGGAGCATGCGCGGTTGTTTGTATAAATTACCAAAAAGTGCCTGAAGCGTTTTTTCTTATTTTTAAGACCGCATTTACTGGACAAGCAGCTGTAGGGGGATTTTTAGGGTCTACTGTTATGCTTGCGATCCAAATGGGGATTTCAAGAGGGGTTTTTTCCAGTGAAGCAGGACTTGGAACATCGCCGATTGCCGCTGCAGCTGCAAAAACAGATTCTCCTGGAAGGCAAGCCCTTGTATCAATGTCGAGCGTGTTTATTACAACAGGAATCGTCTGTACGCTTACAGGTCTTGTGATTGCAACAACCGGAGTCCAGGGGATGCTTGGATCTAATGGAGAAGTATTAGATGGGTCAGCCCTTGCTTTGAAGGCTTTCTCTGTTGCGATTCCATTTGGAGCAATTTTTGTAACGATAGCGCTTTGTTTTTTTGCTTATTCTACTATGCTCGGCTGGGCCTATTATGGAGAAAAAGCTGTAGAATATCTTTTTGGAAGTCGATCAACAATCCCCTATAGAATTCTCTACATTCTTGTGATTATCCCAGGAGCCATGCTGAATTTAAAAATTGTATGGGGAATAGCAAATATTTTTAATGGACTAATGGCTTTTCCCAACTTGATAGGAATTCTTCTTTTAGGTGGAGTAATCGTAAAAGAAACAGAGCTGTTTGAAAAGCTTTTAAAAAGAGAGCGTGAGAAAAAATTCTCTTTTCGGTAAAAGCTGAAAAAATGAGAGAGCATACGTTTGACGATAACCCTTTCCATACAGAATATGTAAAAGGGGATTGGACCTCCTACCTTTTGGAACATCTTGGAGAAAGACGTTTTCAAGATGTTTGTAGACGAATGGGAGTCGATTCCAGAAAGAAATTAAGAGAGCGCGATATAGCTAAAATTATCGTTTGTAGCTCTGACTTAAAAAGAAATGACCTCCAAGAGATATTGCTTGGAAAAGAACTGCCAGCTATTTCTCAAGCGCTAAGAGAAAAAATTAAAGAAATTAACCAAGTAGAAGCTCTTCCAAGAGAGCTTTTTCAAGAGCTTTTTACAGCTCTTAGCACCCCATTTTCTCATAAACTTGGGGTAAAGAAAAAAGAATCAGTAGAAGATTTGATCAATCAAATGTGGCATTTTGCCTATACGATTTTAAATTTTGATCCCTATTGGTATACAAAAAAGCGACTACACCTCTTTTTTCAAAATCAAAGCCTTCCTTTAGAGCTTTACTATGAAAGGCTATCTGCCTTTTATGTAGAATGTGAAGACTTAGAAGTGGGGTGTTATATCCCAGCCCCTTTTACAACTGGGCCAAATTATTACCGAGTTGTAGGACACCTTGTTACTGGAAAAGGACAAATAGGTATGTTTCTCCTTCCGGCGACAAATGACATGGACCTTCCTCCAATTCGAGTAACAAGGGGAACTCCGAAGTCGCCCTCCCACTTGGATTTTCTTTCCCATTTGATTACAGATATGGAGCATGAGATAGGAAAGATGGGATATGAGTCAGGAGAGCCTTACCAAGCCTACATAGATACCTTTTTTCCACACCCTTGTATTGAGGTGGGCTATAGTATAGGAGGGGTTATTGCTCAATGGAGAGCAGCAGCCTTTCCTGAAAAACTCCTTTCGATTTGGTTATATAAATCGCCTGGAGTTCCAAGACATGTATGGGGAAAATTCAATGATTTTCTTATTAAAAAGAATCTTCACTTGGATCTTCATATTTTTTCAGCTAAAAGAGACTTTATTGATTTTGCAGGAGAGTGTACTTTAGGGTACTTGGCTCCTAAGAATCTTCAGGTTCGTCTCTATCAAATGAGAGTTCCAAGACCAAATCCCCACCGTTTTGGCTTCGTTGACCCAGAAAAAGTTCATATTAAAGAGATATCCCCCAATAAAATTGATGCTTACTTAAACTCTAAAAAGAGAGAAATCGTTGAAAAGGGGAGGAAAAAAATCGGAAAACATTTGGCTATCCCTTTTTTTCAGCTGCTTTGCAGGTGGATGGGAGGGGATTTAACGAAGCGAACTAGGGAAAAAATTGGGTTTTGGCATGAGGTGCAAGGGACCGCTGAGTATTGGGGCGTTAGCTGCTATCGAATATATACACCTCGTGATTGAAAGCTTGGTTTTTTCTATGCCGATATTTTATAGTATTTTAAATTACTTTTGATGATTTGGCGCTAATTTGATTGTCATCACTAAAGTGGGTCTAAAGTGAGCTTTTAGCGAAATCATTAAAATTCACCATGTCAACCATATTTTTTAATATCACACAGCTTTGTGATTGGCTGCACCCTTACATGAATGATCTTGATATAGGGATTATTATCGACTGTTTGGTCTCTATTTCGGCTGATCAAAGAGCTCATGTTATAGAGCAAGTTTGCAAGCTTATTAATCCTCAAATGCGGGTTAATGATATACTGGGGATTATCGAAGGAATTGCTAATAACCTTAATCCTCAACAAGATGTTGATGTTCATCAAGGGAATCGCGATCAACGAGTAAGAGTGGGTATTGAACTCCTTTGGCAACATCAAGGGGAGATCACAAAAGTTAGAATTGATAAAGCTGTAGAGGACTTCAATCAATACTTAAATGACCATCAAATGAATGATCAAGATAAAGAATTAGCTCACCGTGCTCTTCTTGCACCTAGGGATGCTAATAAAGAATTCGGCCCTTTAATCAGTGAAGTCGACTTTAGTGTTCTTGGACTTGTAATATCTGGAAAAGAATTGATTGGTCGTCTTTGGATTTTTGCATCAGAGATCCAAGAACCTGATCAGATAAATGCCAAAGATAGCATTATTTTTCCGCTTAAAAATTCATATGAAATGCAATCTAGAGTCTGTAATCAGGGAAAAACTCAAAGATTGATAGTCGCTGTGGTCCAATGGCGCCTTCTAGGAGTGGATATTGAGCTAACAGAAGAGATGAAGATTAATAAATTCCAAGGTATAGAAATGTTTTTTAATATCCAAGCTCATCAGAATATCGACGATCTGGCGACTCTTCTTAATGCGGCAAATCAGTTTTGTAATGAAAGTCCGGCTCTAGATAGAGACGAATTTCTTCTTGAAATCAGGAGTTATGCAGAAAATCAAGGATTTGAATGACCCATAAACCATCAAAAATAATTTAAAATAGTATAACTCATTTAGGTTAAAAGATTGGGTCGGTGTTCAGTTGGTGGTGGTGCTGCGATTTTAATTGATAAAATGGTTTTTTTTTAGAGCTGGGAGAGTTTGTTTTCTAGCTCTTTTTCTTTTATAGAATGATCTTCTAGTTGAGAGCGAGTTTTTTCAATAAGCTCTTTTGGGGCTTTTGAAAGGAAGCTTTCATCGCTCAGGCGAGTTTTTAGAGAAGTAAATTGAGAGCGAATTTTTTCAAGCTCTTTTTCAAGGCGGGCTTTTTCTTTTTCTTGCAGCTCTTTAGGGAGCGGAATGAGAAGAAGGATGCCCCGAACAACTGCTGTTGAAGCTGCTTTAGAGGTTGGTGGGGTTTCATGAAAAGGAATTGCACCAACTTTTACGAGAGAGCGGATGATCTCTTGATTTTTCTCAATCAATTCAAGATATCTATTTCTAGGGGATACGACGTGGAGGTCTGTAATAGATCCAGGTGGAATTCCCATTTCTGCACGGATGTTTCTGATTGCATAGACAACTTCATTGATAAAGGAAAAGTCTTCTTCAATTTCTGTTGAGATCTCTTTTTGTAAAAGGTTTTCGATTTCTGGGTAAG
This sequence comes from Chlamydiia bacterium, assembly GCA_044233345.1. GTDB lineage: Bacteria > Chlamydiota > Chlamydiia > Chlamydiales > 2-12-FULL-49-11 > JBIIKD01. The sequence continues at coordinate 762 of JBIIKD010000116.1, read as the reverse complement.
GAGCTATCATAATCGAAGAGGAACTAAGGGTTTTTAGAAGGTCATTGATATAAGGATCGCTAGTTTTTTTGGTGTTTAGTAAAGGGAAGAGACCTTTCAATAGGGAAAATAGCTCCTCTGTTAGAAAAGGGGCGATAGGGTGCATGAGGCGAATAGCAATAGTAAAGGTAATAAGAAGTATTTTTTGTTTGTTAATTCGAAGATCGGGGGTTCCTATGCGGCCGAAGAGAATTGGTTTAGATGTTTCTAGGTAATAAGCGCAAAAAGTATCCCAAAAGAAGTTGTAAAGACCTTTAGCAGCTTCGTCGAAGGTGTAATTCTCTAGGTGTTGGTTTGTATCTTGAATGACTCTATGCAATTTAGAAAGAATCCAGCGATCATCTAATGTAAGAAGATTTTGGTTGATTCCTTCATAGAGATTTTCAACAGTAAGAGATTCTAAATTTTTAAAAATAAACCGAGCAGCATTCCAAATTTTATTCGCAAAGTTTTTGTATTCTTCAAAGCGACGGCGGTCAAGGTCAATTTGTCTTGCTCTTGTTACGCTAGAGGTAAGGGCAAAACGCATCGCATCTGCGCCATAGAGATCTATGATTTCAATAGGATCAATTACATTGCCCTTTGATTTGGACATTTTTTCCCATTTGAATTTTACATCAGAGGGCGGGGTCTCTCCGATTTCGTAGGACAAACGCTCTTTTGGAGATACGTATAAAATACCACCATCTTTTTGCTCTCTCCAATAAGATTTTCCATAGATGA
>JBIIKD010000075.1:0-7121 GCA_044233345.1 Chlamydiia bacterium | reverse complement strand
CATTCGAGCAACCCAAAAGAAAAGGATGTCGTGACCTGTGATGAGTGTTGCATTCGGATAAAACTTGGCGAAATCCGCTGTTTTTTCAGGCCATCCAAGGGTTGTAAGGGGCCAAAGAGCAGAGGAAAACCAGGTATCTAAGACGTCATCTTCTTGTCTCCAAGCGTCTGGATTTTGTAAAACCTCTTTTGGAAGACCCTCTTCAATATGGCAAATCATCTTTTCAGAATCTTCTTTATGATACCAAATAGGGATGCGGTGCCCCCACCAAAGCTGTCTTGAAATGCACCAATCACGTAAGTTTTCAATCCAATGATAGTAAGTTTTATCCCATCCTTCTGGACAAAGTTCTACTTTTTTATCTCGAACGGCTGCAATCAATTTTTCTTTGAAAGGAGCCATGTTGATAAACCACTGCTTTGATAGGTAGGGCTGAATGATTGCTTTCGAGCGGTAAGAAAGGGAGACTCTTAATGCATGAGGTTCGATTTTGACTAAAAAACCTAAAGATTTGAGTTCTTTTACAACTGCATCTCTTGCTTGTTCTACAGAAAGGCCAACAAATTTGCCCCCGTTTTCATTTAAAGTTGCGTCTTTATTCAAGATGTTGATCATTTCAAGATTGTGACGTTTTGCCACTTCGTAGTCGTTAGGATCATGAGCAGGAGTTACTTTTACAGCTCCACTTCCAAATTCTTTGTCGACAAACAAATCTTCAATAATTGGAATTAATCGATTTGTAATAGGGTGGGCGATTTTTTTACCTACAAAATTCTTAAATCGGTCATCATTTGGAGCGACCATTACGGCAGTGTCGCCAAGCATTGTTTCTGGTCGAGTTGTTGCAACGATAACAGAGTCAGTAGAATTTTCAAGTGGATAGCGGATATGCCAAAGAAAAGAGTCTCTTTCTTCATATTCTACTTCATCGTCGGCAATCGCTGTTTGGAGAACAGGATCCCAATTGACTAGGTAGTTTCCTCGATAGATGAGGCCTTCGCTAAACATCTTTTTAAACATGGTTTTTACAGCTTTTGTCGATTGCTCATCCATTGTAAATCGGTAGCGCGACCAGTCTAAAGAAGACCCAAGTTTCTTTAATTGACCTAAAATTTTTTCCTGATGCTCTTCTTTCCAACTCCAAACATGCCCTAAAAATTCCTCTCTTTCGAAATCAGCGCGTCTTTTTCCCGTTTTTTGAAAAAGGTGGCGCTCGACAACAGATTGGGTTGCAATTCCTGCATGATCTGTTCCAGGTAGCCAAAGAGCTTCCCTTCCACGCATCCGCATCCATCGAATTAAAATATCTTCAAGGGTATCAACAAGCGCATGTCCCATATGCAAAGCTCCCGTAACATTTGGAGGGGGAAGAACAATCGTATACGGTTCCTTAGAGGAATTTGCATCTGCTTTAAAAAGGCCTTTTTCAAGCCAAAAAGCATACCACTTTTCTTCTATAAGTGACGGGTCATATGGTTTTGATAAATCAGACATGAGGGTAGTATACAGAATCTTTCAATTTAAGTAGAAGAGGTTTTGGAAGAGTGGTAGAGAGCTCTCTCTTTGTCCCCTAAAGACTGATAAAAGAGGGCAAGCTGTTTGTGAAGGGCCATTTTTTCCCAGGTAAATAGGTGGGGAAGTTTAGAGCTAAGGGATCCTTTTAAATAGTGTGCAAGAAGGGAATGGGTAGGTGGATAGAGAGAATCGGGAGTTTTTCGAAAATGCTCCATCGCGAGGTCGAATCCTTTCTCTTTTGCAATAAGACAGCCATTTAGAAAAAAAAAGGGGGATGCAGGTTTTTGTAAACTTTCTTCTATGTGGCGATCGAGAATTTCTTTTCCAATGGTTAATTCTCCTGTAAAAAGAACAGCCTGTAGTAGAAGTTGATCAAACTGAGAAGTTCTTTTTAGATCAGAGTCTATCATTTCTTTTGCGATAATTGCGGCAGTATCCATAGAGAGGGTTCGTTCCCAACGAAGGATGGGATTATCTGCTTCTTCTATATATTTGAGAAGATAGAGGGCATTTAATGCATCTTTTTCGTGTTCTGCAAGCTCTTTTAGTACAGCGGGTTTATCAAGCCAAAAAGCCAGTTGAGCTGCCATGTGGGTATATTTTTCACTGAGAGTTGCAAATTGGGGGGTGGTGATAAGGAAAGGTGGGTGCTCTCCATAGCTTAGGAGGTTGTGAATTACTACGTGTGTTTCTCTATTTCCTAGTTGATGTTGTAGAAAACGAAGGGTTAAAAGAGCAAATGTGTAGACACCTTTACGGTCATTTTTTGCACTTTCATGAAGGCGGAAGATAACTCGCTCTTCTAAAAGATGGGTAAGGGGATGCTTGGGAAATTTGCGAAGACCTAGCTCTAAGCATTTGGATTCTTCTTCAAGGTCATCCATTTTTTTGTAAACAATCGATTTGCCAAGATATTCCATTGGCTCTGATGGTGTTTTATGAAGTCTTTCAAAAGTCTCGTTAGCTTTTTCAAAAAGGGCTTTTCGATTTTTTTCTAAACTTTCTGATTTTGCCATTTCGATGTAGGTGATTCCTGAGCGAAAAATCGCCTCACGTCCCTCTTTTCTGCCCACAAAAGATTCTGCAATTCGCTCATACTCAGAAACGGCCTCTGTAAAATTTTTAGAAGCAAAAAAAGCATCTGGAATAGAAAGACATCCGACCATAGCGTTATTAGATCCAACAGAAACATGAAATTTTTCAAGGGTGAATTCCATGTCTTTACAAAGAAGGCCGACATGAGTTCCAACGATTGGAAGGGGATCGTGAAAATTTAACACCATTTCTTGATCGATATAAAGACGAATAATTTGGTCAATTTTTTCAAGTTCAATCATAGATTTACGTCCTTCTTCTACATAGCGATCAGAAATTTCAATAATAGGGACATGAGATCTATAAAGCTTAATTCCGGGCGATTTTTTAGACCCTATCCAAATTAGATAACCATCTTCAAGCCCTTCTCGATCGAGTGGTTCTGGAGAATTGAGAAGAAATCCAATTCCTTCAGAATCTTCCCCTAATTTCAAAGCAACATCGATTTTTTTATTTCCAGAAAAAGAGCGTTTGGAAAGCATCAAAACGTGCCATTGCATAATTTCTGTAGAACGAGTAATAGGTACTAACTTGCTAAGAAGGACATTTTCTTGAAGTTCCCAGTCCTCTTTTCGATCAACGTTGAGCTCTTGAACGAAGATCCAATCAGGAAGGCCTGAATTATATCTTTGAAGGTCGTAAATTAATTCTTTAATGGAATGATACCGTTTTTCTTTTTCAGGTGCCAGACATCGTTTTGCGATCGCTGATAATTGAGGAGGGATGTCGCGATAGGGGGCTGCTTCTAAGGCATCAATTAGCTTTTCATGTTTTTTAGTGCGACGGTAACTTTCTACTGATTTACGCTGAAAGGGCATTCGCAATGTAAGCATTTGATAGAGAATAACCCCTAAGGAATAAAGGTCAGTATATTGATCTGCGGGTTTTCCCTCTACTCTTTCTGGGGGCATGTACGAAAGAGTTCCTAAAACTTTTCCAGGACGAGTTAGTTGGGATGAAAAGGGAAGGTATTGCTCTAATTCTGGGAGGGGAGCGTCAGGATCTCCTATGTAGCCCGCAAGTCCCCAATCAAAAATCAGTACTTGTCCATAGTTTGCGACAAGGATATTTTCAGGTTTTAAGTCGCGATGTAAAATTCCCATCGAATGGCAATAGGAAAGCCCCTCACAAATACGGATAAAAATTCTTAAAAGTTCACCAATCGAAAATCCGATCGGGTGTGGTGGATCACCTGCTTTTTCTCGTCGAACTGTATCGCGTAATATTGTTTTAAGGGTTTCTCCTTCTACATAAGGCATAACATAGTAAAGTTCCCCTTCTGATTCGTGTATTGAATAGACTGGAATGATTGCAGGATGGAACATAGAGGCTGTGATCTTTGCTTCTTTTAAAAATCGTTCTCTTAAAACTTCATGGTGGGCCATATCTGTGCGAATTCTCTTAATCGCAACAAATCTTCCAGAGGAGGGATCTTTCCCAAGGAGAACCTCACCCATGCCTCCTTTTCCAATTTGTTTTAGTATGGAAAACCCCCCCAGCATAGTAGGAAGTGGTGCTTCTATATTTTTTTCTTCAGTTTTTTCATCCATATGACTCAGATCGTATCAAAAATGGGGATTTTGTTGCTCGAAAACTATAAGCTTGGCAACATAGAGTTCTATGAATAAAAAACAAATTCTTCTTACAGGGGACAGACCGACTGGTCCACTTCATATAGGTCACTACATAGGATCTTTAGCAAAGCGTGTAGAGCTACAAGAAACTTGTGAAACTTATATTATGATCGCAGATACTCAAGCACTTACAGATAATTATGACGATATAGGGAAAGTGCGAGCAAATATTTTAGAAGTAGCTTGTGACTATTTGGCTGTGGGGATTAACCCAGAAAAAAGTCATATTTTTGTTCAGTCAAAACTTCCAGAGCTTCCTGAACTTGCTATGTATTATATGAATCTTGTAACGATTCAAAGGATTGGTCATAATCCAACAGTAAAGGCTGAAATAAAGCAAAAAGGGTTTACAGATGGCGTTTCTGCAGGATTTTATCTTTATCCTCTTTATCAAGTTGCCGATATTACTGCTTTTCGAGCAGATTTAGTCCCTGTTGGTATTGACCAACAACCGATGCTTGAGCTTACTCGTGATGTGGTTCGAAGATTTAATGAGATTTATAAAACAGATGCGTTAGTCGTTCCTAAAGGAATCTTCCCTGAATCAGAGAAAAGTGTTCCTGGAATTGATGGGCAAAAGATGTCTAAATCATTAAATAATGCTATTTATCTTTCAGATAATGCCGATGCCATTCAAAAGAAAATTAAGAAAATGAAAAGTGATTCAAATCGTATAAGTGTAAACGATCCAGGTAATCCTGAGGCATCCCTTGCATTTACCTATTTGGATCTTTTTGATCCTGAGAAAAAAGAGCTAGAAGAGCTTAAAGAAAGGTATCGCCAAGGTGGACTTGGCGATAAAGTGATCAAAGATAGATTGGTCGATATCCTTGTAACGTTTTTAGAGCCAATTCAAAAAAGACGAGCTGAATATCATAAAGATCCAGAGGAAGTATTTCGTGTTCTTCAAAAAGGAACAAGAAAGGCAAAAGAGACGGCTAGTAAAACCCTAAGTCTTTGTAAACAAGCAATGGGAATTGATTATCTTTGAATTGTGATATAATAGCCTGAGATAAAAGAAAAAGGAAAAAAATGAAAATTTCCTCACTCAGTCTATTTGTTTTGTCGCTAAAAGAGAATATCACAAAAAAAAATCATTCTCTTGAAGTGCAGATGGATGCTCTAAATTCTCTTTTAGAAATTCTTCCAGTGATAGATTTAAAAATAATTTGTCTTGAGACGCTTCGAGAGATTAGAGAAGTGATTCAAATCTTAGGACAAAATATATCTCAAATTAAAGATCAGACGGGAATTTTACAAGCAAAGTGGATTTCTGTAGCATTGGGTGGTAGAATCCCTCCAGAAATTTTTCTTGATAAAGAACTAAAAGTTCTGAAATTTATAAAAGCAAATCAACTTGAAAAAAAATTTTTAGCTCTTGGAGTTCAGCTTTCTTTTGATAACGAAAAAGGGATTGCGATTCCAGTTGAAATAGAGCCTTATGTCTACCAAGAAGTCTATTGGTCAGATCTAAGTGAGTTTATCTTAAAATCAGGATATCGATTTTATTTTAAGGGTCTTTTGGTTTTCCAAACAGATGAAAATTATCGATTAATAGAAACATATTCCCCCCTTTTAAAAGGAGTAGCCTACTACGACCCAGTAAATTCTCCAACAGTTGCGTCAGTAGATCGACGTGATCCCTCTGAATGGGATTATAAAAATTATCTTGAAATTTGGGTTTGGAGCGGGAAAGAGAAAGGATATACGATCCTTGTAAAAGATGAAAAAGGGTACATATATAGCATAGGAATTCTGAAGGGAAAGATCTCAACACCAGATCCTAGATTTTTTGAAGAAAGTTTTTTTCAAAATATAGAAAAGTATCAGATTGAAATCACCTATCGAGAGTTAAAAGAATTGATTGAACAAATTTCAAAGGATAAATTTTATAGGCAAATAAAACGTTCCGCTAGTCATTTAATTGATTGCATAGATAGTAAATTAAATTTGGGATTAAATGAAAAAAAGTGGCAGATTCCTTTTTTCAAAAAGGGGATTTCCATAAAAAAATTGCAAAAGAAGTTAAAAGATGTTCGAGAATCTAAAAGAAACTAGAAATACCTTTCGTAAAAGTGTAAAAGAGAGAAACCCAGATCTTTCTCCCCTTGATATGGCTCGTTTTCTTATTGATCTAATTCGTCCTTTGCGTCTTTCCGCTCTTTCTAGTAAAGAGTTTGAAATCATTCAAGATCTTGTAGAAGATTGCTATCTTTTGGCTAAAAGAGTCACAAGAGATGGGCCATATTCTTATGAAGAAAAACGGATAATTCGAGCCCACACATTAGCTTTAAAATTAGGTGGAAAAATTCCAGTAGAATGGCTTTTAGAAAAGGAAAACAACCTTTTTTGGAAGTTTATTACAGCTAACTATCTTCAACATACCCTATTCGCTCTTCGAATCCAACTCCCCTTTGATTCTCTTTTTGGACCAGAGATTCCGTTTGAGTGGAATGAGGAGGGGCCTCTTTTTATTCCGTGGGGACAATTGGATTTTCAAATTCAACCAGACGGAGGTGTGATTTATCGAATGGGTAAACGGGACCTGTTTGAAGTAGATAATAAAATGGTTTTTCTTCCGAGCTATCAATGTATGTACAAAGGAATTGCTAAATATGATCCCCATTGGGATCCTATCTGGCGCCCTTATGATAAGAAAAATTCCAAAGAGTGGGGTGGTGGGTATCTTTTGGAAATATGGACAATGTGTGATATTACTCCTGAAACAAATCCCTCTATGTTTCGTAAAACGCATGCATTTTCTGTTTTAAAAGATGCGCAAGGATATCTCCGTAGTGTAGGTCAAGATATTATCGTGACCGTGCAAGATTATGGCGTTACAGAAATTCTTAGTCGAAAAAAGAGCCCCGGAAAAAT
>JBIIKD010000164.1:0-3224 GCA_044233345.1 Chlamydiia bacterium | reverse complement strand
TGACTGTCCTTCTTCAGAAAAATCTATCTATCTTAGATTAGAGGGGATGAAAGAGGGGGAGCTTCTTTGTCTTGGTCAAAAAATCTATCTAGACCCTGTAGACAGGGATACAATCCGATTTTCAAAAGAAAAAACCCCTTTTTCGATAGAGATTCAAGCTATTTTGAATAAGCAATTAGATCTTCTCTTTAAAGTTGACTATCCTGAATTTAATCAGGAAATGCAATTTTCTTTAGAAGAAAAACCCCTTCAATCTACCTCTATTTCAGAAACGGGTGTTGTAGGTGAGATGAGACGCTTTTTGAATAAGAGTGTGATATATCCACCTGATTTATTAAGAGCGCAGTATGGGGGAGCGGAGTTTTCAAAAACAAAAGGGCTTCATCGCTTGGAGTTAAAAGAAGAAGTTCTATTCTTTAAAGCGGGGGATCTTTTTGTTTGGAAAGAGGGGAGATTTCTTCCTGGAGAGAAAGAAACGAGAGGCATTCCCCTCCTTTATGTAAAATCAATAGAGCAAGGACAGTGCCACTATATTCTTTGGGATGAGGTTGGATTGGTCTCTTGCGCAGCGCAACTTCCTATAGTTCAGCCAAAAACAATTTCTTCTAAAATGGGTTCTATTTTAGTGCGACTTCATCAAAGAACTGATTCTTCTGTCAGTTGTATCCTCCAAAACAAAAGCATGATCCTTAAAGAAGGTGATTGGCTTCTTTGTTCTAAGCGAGGATGGCATAATTTGCGTAGTCCAAAAGAGTTAAAAGAATATTTACGATATGCTTTAAAAGGAGAACTCTTTATCTTTGATGGAATCGTAAAAAAGGGTACAGGGACATTTTTTACTGGTCACCTATTCGATGAAACAAGGGCAGTTTGTCAAAAAGTAGAATTGCCATTGAAGCCTGAGGTGGCAGTAAAACCGATAAAAGGGAAGAAATCCTTAAATCCCCCTTCAGCTAGTGACGAAATAAAGCAATTTCCGACAAAAGGGAAGCTGAAAAATGCAGTGGGATGCAATGATGTTTTTCCAGAAGAAGAAGAGGGAGATTCGTGAAAAAATACATTCCATTTATAGCTTGTTTTTTTGCTAGCTCTTCCCTTTTATTTTCTCAAACAATTGAAGAAAAGATTTCTTTTTTGGAAGGGGCTTCTTTAAGAGCGGAAGATAAAACTCTTTCTATTGAAAATGTAAACACGCTTCTTTCTAGATATAGAAAAGAATTAAGAGAAAAATATGAAGAGACCCATTTTCTAGTAGAAGCAAATGCTGGAGAAGAAGAGTTTCATGAGCTTTTGCAAGAAATCAATGAAGTGCGTGCTGATCTTGCGAAAACAGAAGAGCACTTTCGTGAAAATCAAGTAAAAGAAATTCGAGCCGAAAACGAGCCTTATGGGATATGGACAATGGATGAGATCACTATTTCTCAATTAGTGATCGAGTATGCTTCACAAGATTTTTTATATATCGTCCCCCCAGAAGTAGCTTCCATGAAGCTTTCTATTCATTCTGCTTTAATGATTCCAAGAGAGTCGTGGTCAGCTTTGTTAGAAGCGATATTTAAGCAAAACGGAATTGGCCTTAAAGAAATCAATGCCTATACAAAACAGCTTTACCTATTGAAGCAAGATTTTCTTGCCGTGACAGCTGTTACAACAAGAGAATGTGAGTTAAAATCCCTAGATGCTAAAACGCGCGTGGCTTTCATTTACTCTCCGAATATAGAAAATCTCAAGGCGGCTTTTTATTTTCTTGAGCGCTTTAGAGATCCTAAAACAACGTTTGTCTATCAAGCGGGAACAAAGATTGCGATTGTAGGATTTAGAGACGATATTCAAAGGCTTGTGCAACTTTGCAATAACGTATGGGAAGTAGAAGATGAAAAAATCACGAAAGTGATCACCTCTTCGAAAATTCAACCTGAAGAGATTACTAAAATTCTAAAAACGTATTTTGGTGGGCTTGCAGAATCTAATCGTTCTTTGGTTTCTATGAAAGGGGGAAATGATTTAGCTGTTCTTCCCCTTGTACAAGAGGGGGGTGTTGTCCTTATCGGAAACAAAAAGATCATAGAAAGGGCGGAGGCGATTATCCGTAATACTGAATCGCAAGTAGATGATCCTTTCGAGTTAACGGTTTTTTGGTATACTTGTAGCCATGCAAGTCCAAATGAATTGTCTGATGTTTTAGATCAGGTATACAGCTCACTTATTTGTTCTGGTGTAGAGGGGGGTGAATCCTTAGAACAAAGAATCGGTGATGCTCCTGTTGATGTCGGATTTCCTGGAGAGGTGCCGCCACCACCTTCTGGAGGAGATTCAATGGAGGGGTACCAAAATCCAACAACAGCTAGAAATTGGCATTATACGGGAAGAAAGTTAGAGGATAGAGGGCCAATCCCACAAAATGTGGAACAAGCACATACGAAAAAGCAAGCAACATTTATTCCTCACCCCACTACTGGGTCTGTTTTAATGGTCGTTAGAAAAGATCTTCTAGGAAAAATCAAAGAGGTAATCAAGAAATTAGATATCCCGAAAAGAATGGTCGAGATTGAAGTTCTTCTTTGTGAAAGAAGGCTCAACAATACAATAAAATCAGGAATTAATCTTTTAAAAATTGGATCGAATGCAAAAAATCAAAATCTTTTAGGTGTCGACTATGAAGGGGCAGATACCTCGGCTAAAAAAGGAATTTTTGAGTTTTTCTATTCTGCAGCAAAAACAGCGAATCTTCCAGCTTTTGATGTAACGTATAATTTTCTTTTATCGCAAGATGATGTTCGAGTCACTGCTTCTCCTTCTGTTATTACGATTAATCATGTCCCTGCAACAATAGCGATTACAGATGAAATATCGATTAGTAATGGAGCCTCTCCTGTAGATACAAATGGAACAATCATCTTTAAAGAATCTTTTGATAGAGCTACTTTTGGTATTACCCTTACACTAACACCAACAGTGCATGAGCCTGAAGCAGATGATCAAACTGGACAACTCTACGTAACGTTGGAAAATGAAATTTCTTTTGAAACGATTAAAGGGGAGCTTAGGTCTAATTACAAACCAGATGTTCACAAACGACAAGTCAAAAACCAGGTGCGCATTGCTGATGGGCAAACAATTATATTGGGTGGACTTAAGAGTCGATCAACAGAAGATAGAACAGAAAAAATTCCTTTCTTAGGGGAGCTCCCAGGAATTGGAAAAGTTTTTGGAACATGGGCTCT
>JBIIKD010000125.1:0-4286 GCA_044233345.1 Chlamydiia bacterium | reverse complement strand
GTTTATCTTTATTAAACCAAAAGTAATTCAAGATCCGAAACGAGATCTTCTTCGTATGCGTGAAGAAAAGCTTCAACAAAGACCAGGCGACACAGAATATCTACTTGCGAAAATTTGTGATGCTAGGAAAAAGCGCGAAAATGCAAGGTTTAAAAGAAGTTTCGAGCTTATCTTCGGAGGTACTGGTTATGAAGAGTGCAATAACTGATCAATCATTAGAGACTCTTGCAAAAGAATCGGGAATAACTTTTGTAAAAGATCTTTCCACTTTTTCTTTTATTAAGGGAAAAGTGCGTCTTTTTTCTTATGCATTCGTCAAAAAAAATGGGATCATTCCTCTTAAAGAAGAGGAAGAGACTCTTTATATAGCAATTAGTGATCCATACGATCTTCAGACAATTGAAGAAGTGCGTTATTTATCTAAAAAAGAGATCAAAGAAGTTTTAGCTCCTAAAAGTACAATTGAATCAGCAATTGAAAGTTGTTATGGGCAAAAAGAAGAGGAAGCTTCTCTATATATTCAAGGTTTAGAAGATTCTGGATCTTCAGAAACCCTTGTTAGTAGTGAAAGAGAGTATGATCTTCTTGCTAGTGAAACAGACTCCTCTGTTGTGAAAGTGCTGAACATGATCCTTATTGAAGCACTTGGGCAAACTGTTTCTGACATCCATTTTGAGCCTGTTGAAAGTGGTTTAATCGTTCGTTATAGAATTGATGGTGTTTTGCAGATGAAGCACAATCTTTCCAAAGAGCTCCAAAAACCACTGACAACCCGCATTAAAGTGTTAGCGCAATTAGATATTGCAGAGCATAGACTTCCACAAGATGGTCGAGTAAAACTGCGAATGGGTGGACGTGAAATTGATTTTCGCGTAAGTACGATTCCTGTTGTGTTTGGCGAGAGGGTTGTCCTTAGAATTTTAGATCGCTCAAGCGTATCTGCTCAGTTAAATAAACTTGGAATTTCTGATGACTTATTGGAGGAGATTCGGTTTTTTACAAAATGTGGGCAAGGAATTATTTTAGTTACAGGGCCTACTGGAAGTGGAAAATCAACGACACTTCATGCAATGCTTTCTGAAATGCGCTCTTCTGAAGTTAATATTATGACAATAGAAGATCCCGTAGAGTTTAAAACCGAAGGAATGGCGCAAATAAGTGTAAATCCAAAGATTGATTTAACCTTTGCAAAAGGGCTACGTCATATTTTGCGACAAGATCCCGACGTGATTATGATTGGGGAAATTCGCGATAAAGAAACGGCGGAGATTGCAGTTCAGGCGTCACTTACAGGACATTTAGTTTTAAGTACACTTCATACAAACGACGCTCCTTCTGCAATAGCGAGACTTGTTGATATGGGAATTGAACCTTATCTTTTATCTTCCTCTTTGATTGCAGTTTTAGCCCAGCGTCTTGTGCGTCAAATTTGTCCAAAGTGCAAAGAATTATATAAACCCACGAGTGAAGAGCTTTCAGAGCTTCATTCCCCCCCCCCATCAATTACTCTTTATAAGGGTGCTGGGTGTGATTTTTGTTTTAAAACGGGGTATAAAGGAAGAGTTCCTCTATATGAGTTAATGCCAGTCACCCGTAGAGTAAAAGAGCAAATCTTAAAAAGTGCTAATGCAGCAGAGTTGAAAAAAATAGCGATCGATGGTGGAATGAAGACCCTTTCAAGTGAAGGGGAAAGACTTGCTTTTGAAGGGAAAACTTCTCTTGCGGAAATGCTCAGAGTGACCCGCCAAATGAGTGAGGAATAATGGCGCTTTATCGTTATGCAGCTCTTGATAAAGAAGGAAAAAAGCTCGCAGGCTTTATTGATGCAGACACAATTGAAAAAGCAAAAGATCGCCTACGCGCCTCTGGCGTGATTTTGACACGTATTATTCAAGCAAAAAAACAAGCAGAAATCTCTATTGGATCTACAAACTTAATCCATTTTACAAGAGACATAGCGCAGCTCCTCTCTTCAAAGCTTCCTCTTTATGAAAGCCTACTCACTATTGAAGAGAAGTATCGGACACATAAATTTCATTACCTGTTTTTAGATCTTTGTGACAAAGTAAAGCAGGGGAAAGCCCTTTCAGAGGCCATGGCTCTTTTCCCCTCTTCCTTTGATAGAGTCTATATTTCAATGGTTCGCGCAGGGGAAAACACAGGAAAAATAGATGAAGCATTCCTAGAGCTTTACAAAGTAATTGCAAGGACAGAAAAATTTAAAAAGCAAGTCAACTCCGCTTTATTTTATCCTTTTTTTCTTCTTTGTTTTTGCCTTCTTATCCTTACAGGACTTTTTCTTTTTTTAATTCCTTCTATGAAAGAACTTCTTGAAGGAAGAGTCCTTCACCCGATGACGGAGATAATTTTAGGGATCAGTAATTGGTTGGTTGAAAATGGGAATTGGTTTTTCCCAGGTATAATAACTTCAGTGATAGCGGCCGTTCTCTCCCTTCGGTTAAGAGTAGTCAAAGATTTTTTTCACAAAATGCTTACAGAAATTCCTCTTGTTAGAACGATTTTTACTGAAGCGATATTGATGCGCTTTTGTCGCGTCCTTTCTATTTTATTGAAAAGTGGCGTTCCGATTGTAGAGGCTATTGAATATGCTAAAGGAGTTATTCATCATAAAGAATTTGAAAAAGTAATGGAAGAGGCGGAAAAAGGACTTGTGAAAGGAAGTAAATTTTCTGAAGAAATTAAAAAATCTCCCCTTATTCCCTCTATGGTTATTCGAATGATAGAGACAAGTGAAGAGACTGGAAGGACTTCTGAAATGCTTTTGAGTATCTCTGAAATTTATGAAGAGATGCTGGAGAAAACAATCTCCCAGTTTACAAATCTTTTGCAACCTGTTATGCTTCTCATCATTGGATTACTAGTCGGAGTTGTTCTTCTCGCTGTACTCCTTCCTCTAACAGACGTTTCAACCATGATATAGGCTCTTTAACCATGAAGATAGAAAAAAAAGCTATTACCCTTATCGAAATAATGATCGTTATTTTTATCATAGGATTGATCGGGAGTGTTATCGGAGTAAATATGAAAGGAAGTCTTGATCGTGGTCGCGCGTTTAAATCTGAACAAGGATCAAAGATGATTCATGATGCCCTTACACTCAGGATTGCAGAAGGTGGGGCAACTGTTTCTAAAGTAATAAAAGATCCTGTGAGATATCTAGAGGAAAGTGGGTTTATTAAAAATCCAGAGAAAGCGCTCAAAGATGGCTGGAACGAAAAATATGAGATCGTAAAAACTGGCGACGGCGAATTCATTGTCCGCTCGACTGCTTGGGAAAGATTTTTAACAGAAAAGAAAAAGATGGATACAGATGAAATACAAGGCGAGTATCCATGGGCTTTCCACTTCGACAACGCATCTTCTGTCGATGATAATGAAACGGAGGAATAGTTTTACTCTTATAGAGATACTTATTTCTTTAAGTATTTTGGTCTCTATCGGGGTTTTGCTTGCAACTAAGGGGTATTCCTTTCTTCAAGAAAGGCAATTTTACGCCTCTATGCAACGCCTTTCTGATGAGATCTACCTTACAAAAATTTTTTCAGCGACCTACCAAATCGATATTGATTTGCATCTTAGCAAAGATGGAGATAATATAATTCTGACAAGAATTACAGATTACGCTCCTAAAAAAACCTTAAACCATCTTTTTAACAAAAAAGAAAAATACAAAAATATCTCTTTAAAAGATAAAGATCTTTACATTCATTTTTATGGTAATGGATTTATTGAAGTTGAAGGAACCCTTTTATTTCTTGCTTCAAGTAATTCAGAGCTCAAACGAAAAATCGATCTTTGCAAAAGCCGCTCCTTAGAATTTTTTGATTAAGGTTTATTTAATAAATTATTAAATTTATTTCGAAACTCATTGAACCATATCCAAGTTGTAAATCCCTGCAGATTTATCGAATATATTAGGACTTGAGTCACATAATTTCGATAAACAATAATAGCTCTATTTTTTTACAAAAATATGGGACACTGCGCTTTTTAATCCATGGTTAGAAATTTGCCTCCAAGAGAGGTGATCATTATGAGAGTTGCTCGCGAAATAAGGAATTTTGAACAGGCCGCTTGCTTTTTAACTTTTATAGCAGTTTAATTTTGCATTGAGACCACTGCTGCATCAAGAGCTGCTGCAAATATTGGAATGCTTGGCAAAAGCTCTCTGACCTTTCGTTTCATATTGGCCCAAAATTTTTCGATTGGATTCAAGTCTGGCGAGTACGGGGGAAGAAAAAGAATTTCGCATCCAGCCTCTCGCA
>JBIIKD010000190.1:0-2652 GCA_044233345.1 Chlamydiia bacterium | reverse complement strand
TCCACCACTTCTAGAAGATCCAAGAAATCCTATTAAAAAAGATCTAGAAAAATCTGTCATGACGATTATCTTTTCTCAAGAGAATCCTCTTGGACTATATGACTTTTTAAACGCTTTCGAAAAGAGAGTAGAGGGTAAAGGGGAAATAGTCGTTTTTTATTCAGCTTTGGAAACATCTTCCAAAGAGCAATATCCATTAATTGAAGAAATGTACCCATCGATTTCTTTTGTAGAAGATCAAAAGAGTGCTGTTTTTGATTGGATTAAACACTCTTCAGCAGAATATATATTGTTTACGAATGATACTCTCTGTATAAAAAATTCTATTGATCTACATGAAGCTGCTTTTGCATTAGAAAGGACGGGGGCAAATGGCTTTTTCTTTAATGTAAATTTGGATCTTCCAAGTATGACTCAGCTTGGAAATGGAGAGTCTGTGTGGCCTATGAATCAAGTATACAATGTAGAGATGACGCTTTATCGAAAAGAAGAAGTAGAGCGGATTGGAGCCGCTCTTTGGGCTCATACGGGTAGAGAGTTTATTGCAAAATGGAAGAGTTGTAGCGATTCTAAAGGGATGGGAGTTACTTGGTATGATCAGAAAGTTAACTAAGGGCTTATTGATTGTAGCGTTCCTTTTTCTTTGCCTACAGTGGAAAAAAGAGTATCGAAGATATAGGGAGGGATATTCTTCTTATAGACCCATTGAAGAGGGTTTGGTTAAAGATCTGAAACGATTTGTTATTGTAATTCCTTCTTTTTGTAATGAAAAATATGTAGAAAGAAATTTGCGGTCTGTATTTGAGCAGGACTATCCAAACTATAGAGTGATCTATATCGATGATTTTTCAAAAGATGCAACACTTCGAAAAGCAAAAGAGGTCGTTTCATCTTGGGGTATGGATGAAAAAGTTGTCTTTATCCGCAATCCTTACAATATCGGCCAATTGGGTAATTATTACTATACGATAGAAAGTTGCGATAATGATGAGATTATTGTAACGCTTGATGGAGATGATTGGTTTGCTCACGATAAAGTTTTATCACAGCTAAATAGATATTATAATGATGAAAATGTTTGGATGACCTATGGACAAATGGTGACTTATCCAGACTTTAAAAAGTTTAACGGAAAAGAACCCCTCTTTAATAGATTAAAAACAGGAAACGTTAGGGCCCATTGGCATTGTCTTAGATACAATGAATGGATTTTTTGTCAGCCAAGAACCTTTTATGCGGGTCTTTTTAAAAAATTAAAGATAAAAGATCTTTTTTTCGAAGAGGGATTTACAAAAGTTACCGGCGATATGGCATTTATGTATCCTCTTTTAGAAATGGCTAGAGGGCACTGTGTGTTTATTCCCGATGTTGCCTATGTCTATAACGAAGAAACAGAGATAAGTGATTGGAAACTGCGTCGAAAAGAACAAATAAAAGCTAAAAAATTTTTCTTTGCAAAAGCCCCATACGAGCCACTTTTGGACGATCCTCGAGAAGCGCTTGTAGAGGATGTAAATGCAACTGCGCCCATTATTGTTTTTTCAACTGATGGTCCAATGAGACTTGAGGCGTTTTTACATTCGGTAGAAAATTTTGTTTCTCCTAAAGGGGAAGTGGTTATTATTTTTGAGTCTTCATCTACGTTCTTTGATGAAGGTTATGCTAAAGTTCAAAAAGCCTATCCAAATTTTTCTTATATACACGTTTTAAAAAATGAAAGCGTTACAGATATTTTGATCAAACAAATGGAAAGATCGAAATCAGAATATACAATTTTAGCCCATGATAGGATCCTTCTAAAAGATAGAATAGATATTTCTGAAGCGGAAAAATTGCTTAAAAAAACGGGGGCTAGTGGATTTTATTTTCAGCTTGGAGCGAATATTGAACCTGTTCCAAAGGCTCTTACTCCAATAGGAAGCGGGGCTTTTGTATGGAAATTTACCCATGCAAAAGAGTCTTGGCAAGAAGTGAATAATATGCAGATGACTCTTTATCCTAAAAAAGAAATCATTCGTATGGCAAACGCGACAACTCCTGGTTTTATCGGAAATTTTATTCTTTCCTGGATGAAGGGTTTTGATACAAGGGGGATTGGAGTTTGTTTTAGCGAATCTAAAGCAATTGATGGGGATGTGCGGATTGTAAAAAATGAGCTCTATTCTGATGAAGAGCTAAACAAACATTTTTTAAATGGGTATGTAATCGACATAGAAGAGTTTTCTCATCAAAAAAATAGAAGTGTGGCTGTTGAGTATTATCCTAGGTTTCTTCGAAAAACAAAATTAGACCTTGTTGTAAATCCTTGACTTTTCCTTTGATGTAAAGTATTTTTTGGATTGGCATATAAGGATTTTATGTGAAGCAGCTGGAAAAGTTTTTTCTACTCTTTTTGTTTCTTATCTTTTTTAAGATAGATGCGGTTAATATTACAGGTGTAAATGATGAAGCAGGTTTAATCGCTGCAATTAATACAGTAAATTCCTCTTTTGATATTTCTAATACGATCGAGTTTGCCGCGAATTCTTCTATTACATTAACTCAAAATCTTCCTACGATTTCAAACGCAGTTACTATCACCGGTGCTTCGTCCACTATCAATGGTCAAGATCAATATAAAATTTTCTCGTTTAGTGAACAAGCCTTCAACGT
>JBIIKD010000078.1:0-6756 GCA_044233345.1 Chlamydiia bacterium | reverse complement strand
CCCTTGTTTCCGTGACGACCCGCCATTTTATCACCAACCTGAAGCTTTCTCTTTGTTGCCACATATACTTTTACTTGGCGAATCACTCCAGCTTCAAGCTCTACATCCCCTTTACGAATGAACTCTGTCTCTGATTTATATTCCATATCAAGAGCAAGCATTGCCTTTTTATGGATCATCAAAATTTCTTTCATTGTTTCATACGTATCGATCTGAGGAATAATAAGGTCTTCTAATCGTTCCTGTTCGAGAATTTCAAGCATTTCTTGCGTGATTTCCTCTCCTTCAGAAATGATTACATCCCCTGTTTTTCGATGCATAATTGACTTAGGTGCAGGACCATCTAAGAGTAAAGCTCCTAATTTCTCATGAAGCTCAATCATAAGCTCCATTTCTTTCTCTTTATACTCTTTTTGAATATCTTGTATTCTTGACTTCTCTTCAACAAGCTCATCGTCTGTTTTAGAGAGGCGATCTCGACGACTGAATACTTTCACATCCATTACTACCCCTTCAGTACCTGGAGGCGCATTTAAGGATGCATCTTTCACATCAGCCGCTTTTTCACCAAAAATCGCCCGCAGAAGTCTTTCTTCAGGAGAAAGTTCTGTTTCTGATTTTGGAGTAATCTTTCCAACAAGTATATCCCCAGGCTTTACTTCAGCTCCGATTCGAATAATTCCATCTTCACCTAAATTCCTAAGAGCTTCTTCAGAAACGTTTGGAATATCTCGAGTAATTTCCTCTTTTCCAAGCTTTGTGTCTCTTGCTGTAAGCTCAAATTCTTCTAAGTAAATTGAAGTGTAATAGTCTTCTCGAATTAACTTTTCAGAAATAATAATCGCATCTTCATAGTTGTATCCACACCATGGCATGAATGCTACAAGAACGTTTTTACCAAGAGCTACTTCTCCTCGATCTGTTGATGGACCGTCTGCAAGAATATCACCTGCAACAACATCGTCTCCCACTTCAATAAGTGGTGTTTGATTGATACAAGTTCCTGCATTTGAACGCATAAATTTGTTCAAAAGATAGGTTTTCTTATGCATTAAGTTCGCTTTTGAAGCGACTACGATTTTAAATCCATCTGCATATTCCACTTTTCCATCTTCTTCAGCAATAATAACTGCGCCAGAATCTTTCGCTGCTCTTAACTCCACACCAGTACCGACAAATGGAGACTCTGGCTTAAGGAGTGGAACAGCTTGCCGTTGCATGTTAGACCCCATCAAGGCACGGTTCGCATCATCATGCTCAAGGAATGGAATAAGCGCTGTAACGATAGAGACAAGTTGCTGTGGAGAAACGTCCATATGAGTCACTTTAGAAGATTCAATTTTTAATGATTCCCCGTTTTGACGCGCCCACACAGTCTCTTCTTTGAACATTTTAAATTCGTCCAAATTAGAAGATGCCTGAGCAATAACACACGCCTCTTCTTGATCTGCTGTCATATATTCAATTTCATCAGTAACTACGCCATTTTGAACCATTCTATATGGAGTTTCAATGAATCCAAATTCATTGATCTTTGCAAATGATGATAATGATGTAATCAATCCAATATTCGGACCTTCTGGAGTCTCAATTGGACAAACCCTACCATAGTGACTTGGATGAACGTCCCGCACTTCAAATCCAGCTCTTTCCCGATTCAATCCACCTGGCCCGAGAGAAGAAAGTCTTCTCTTGTGCGTAAGCTCTGCAACAGGATTAGCCTGATCCATAAACTGCGATAGCTGTGAACGACCAAAGAAATCTTTAATGACTGATTGGAAACCTTTCGCAGAAATAATTTTTCCTGGCGTTAAGGTATCTGATGCAAAATCAAACAAATTCATTCTTTCTCGAATGATTTTTTCCATTCTTACAAAACCAATTCTGCACTGATTTTGTACAAGCTCCCCGACCGAACGAACACGACGATTTGCTAGATGATCAATATCATCAATATGAGCACCCTCATCACCTCTACGCAATTGAATTAAATACTTAATTGCATTTACAATATCATCTTTTTTTAATGTTACTTGTTCAAGAACTTCGTCCGTTACAGGAAGACCGAGCTTTTTGTTTAATTTATATCGGCCAACTTTACCCAAATTATATCTTTTAGGATCAAAGAAAAGTCGCATAATTAGAGAACGAGCATTCGATAGAGTAGAAGGCTCCCCTGGACGAATTTTGCGATAAAAATCTTTTAATGCAGACTCATAAGAATCTGTCGGATCTTTCGCAAGCATTCTAATAATAGGACTTGTCTCGTCTGCGTCTTCTGCAATACGAATTGTCGGAATATCAGCATCCAAAATCCGCTTAAGCATAGCAGTAGTTAGTTTTTCTGAAGCTTTTCCATAAATCACACCGTTTTCTTCATCTACAACATCTTCAGCGAGGATTTTCCCAACAATTTTAGCAAAGTCTTTGTCAGTCTTAATCTTAATTTTACGCGTGCTGAAAAACTCTTCTATGATATCTGAATCGGTAGAATATCCGAGTGTTCTAATAAATGAAGTTGCTAAAACTTTTCTTCGTCGCTTTTTCTTATCAACGTAAACGTAGATTAAATCGTTTATATCAAAAGATGCTTCAAGCCAACTTCCTCTGTATGGAATCACCCGAAATGAATAAAGCATGTTTCCCTTAGGATGCTTTTCTGACTCAAAGCAAATACCTGGAGATCTATGCAATTGAGAAACGATAACTCTTTCAGCTCCGTTTATGACAAAGGTTCCCCTTTCAGTCATTAACGGGATTGTTCCCATGTAAACTTCTTCTTCCTTAATGCCCGTTTCATCTGTAAGTCGAAATTTCGCCTTTAATGCTGCATTATAAGTAATCCCTCTCCGAATACATTCTTCAGGATTGTATTTTGGAACACCGAGTTCGTAACTTATGTATTCGAGTAGAATTTTTTCATCAAAACTCTTAACAGGAAAAACCTCACGAAACACTTCTTCCAACCCAAGATTATCCCGTTCCCCAGTCATCATGTCTACTTGGAGAAACTCCTTGTAGGACTTTATCTGGATCTCGATCAAGTTTGGGAGATCAATGATCTCTTCGTGTTCTCTAAAACTCACCCTTTTCGGTGGCTTCCTTAACATCAATGCCCCCTCATAGAAAATAATTTGTTAAATCAACCCTGCTACCCAAAAAAGCAGAAAACATGTCACTAAAAGTGACTATGCTTTCTGCAATATAGCCTACTTTAAACACTTGGTTTAAAATTATACACCTTTTACTGTTACTTTAGCTCCAGCTTCCTCAAGTTTTTTCTTGATGTCAGCTGCTTCTGCTTTCGAAGCTGAGGCTTTCAACTCTTTTGGCGCTCCGTCTACGATATCTTTTGCTTCTTTTAGTCCAAGTCCAGTTACTTCTCGTACAACTTTAATGATTGCAATTTTTTTGCTGTCATCAATAGCTGAAAGAGTTACGTTAAATTCTGTAGATTCGTCTTCAGCTGCTGCTGCACTAGCGACTCCAGCTGCAGGACCTGCAACTGCTATAGCCATCGGTGCCGCTGCTTTCACGTCCCATTTTTCTTCTAAAAGTTTTTTTAAATTAGCAAGCTCCAAAACTGTTAGGCTGCTCAATTCATCTACAATCTTTTCTAATTTTTGTTCTGTACTCACGGTTTAATCCTCTCTAATTTAAGATTCTTTTTTAGCTTTATTATCTAAGCAGAAAACCACGCTTGAAAGCGCCGCCTCAAATACCCCTACCACGTGTGACATTGGGGCTTCGAACAATCCAAGAATTTGGGCTCTCATTTCATTTAATGACGGCAACTTAGATATTTGCTCCACTTCACTAGAAGAACATTTTTTCCCTTCAAAATGTCCTCCGATTACTTTAATCCGCTCTTTGTGTTCTTCAGCAAATGCATAAATAGCTTTTGATGCAGACACAAAGTTATCTCCTACTAAAACGACTCCAATATGACCCTCAAGTTCATTAAGTTCATATTCAAGCTTCATTTCAGATGCAATCTTTAGAAACATTCTCTTTTTTACTGCAAAGAGACTACCACCTGCTTTCACTAATTGATCTCGAAAACCTGCAGTAGCATTGGCCGACAACCCACGGTAACTAGCTAATATGAAACCATTGGATCCCTTAACCTTATCAGTAATCTCATCTAATAACAGTTGTTTTTCTTCAATCATACAATCTCTCCATTACACCGTTTGGCCGATTTGATGCTCAATTTTTAGTCCTGGACCCATCGTAGAGGAGATACAAACTGATTTAACAAAAGCCCCTTTAACAGAACTTGGTCGAGTCCTTGTAACGGCCTCCATCATCGCCATGAAATTTTCAATTAATTGGTCCATCGAAAAAGACATTTTGCCAAAGAGTGTATGAATATTTCCACTCTTATCTACCCTAAATTCGATTTTACCCGCTTTAATCTCGCGAACAGCAGTTGCTACATCTTGTGTTACGGTTCCAGCTTTTGGAGAAGGCATCAAACCTCTAGGGCCTAAAACTTTTCCGAGCTTTCCAACCACTCTCATCATATCAGGAGTCGCTACTACACAAGTAAAATCGGTCCACCCTTCCATGACTTTATCTGCAAGTTCATCTGAACCCACAAAATCGGCGCCCGCTTCTTTAGCTTCTCTCTCTTTATCGCCTTTCGCAAAAACCAAAATCACTGCTTTTTTTCCAGTTCCATGAGGAAGACTCACAGTACTGCGAACTTGTTGATCTGGTTTTTTTGGATCTACTCCAAGCCTCAAACAAAGCTCCATCGTCTGGTCAAACTTTACTCCAGGCACTGCTTTCAAAATTTCAATGGCTTCTCTAGGAGAATACACTTTAGTTAAGTCGATTCCCTTTAAAGCCTCTCTTAATCTCTTACTTCTTCGTTTCATAGTTCATGCCTCTATAGTTCAACCTCTACACCCATAGAGCGAGCGGTTCCTGCAACGATTCTACAGGCAGCCTCTTCATCTCCAGCTCGAAGTCTTAAATCCGGTTTCTTTTTCTTTACGATGTTCATTACTTGGGTCTTAGTCAACTTCGCAACCTTATCACGGTTAGGAACTTTAGATCCTTTCGCAATTCCAGCCTCTTTCTTTATTAACTCCGCCATCGGAGGCTGTTTTGTAATAAACGTAAATGTTTTATCTTGATATACAGTGATTACAACGGGAAGTATATCTGTTCCACCCTGGGTTTTTGCATTAAATTCCTTACAAAAGGCCATAATGTTTACGCCAGCAGAACCAAGCGCTGGACCGATAGGGGGCGCTGGATTCGCTTTTCCCGCAGGAATCTGCAGCTTTATTTCTTTTAATACCTTTTTCTTAGCCATTTTATCTTCCTAGAGTAATTCTCTCTTAAGCACTAAACCTTTTTACACACATGAATGGATTGACATGAATGCATCAAGGGTGCTAATCATTTGCTATTTTTTCAACTTGCCAAAATTCCAAATCGTCAACTCTTGTGTCCCTACCAAAAATAGATACGAGCACACTTAAGCGACCTTTTTCTTGAAAAATCTCCGTGACAGTTCCTGTAAAATTAACGAAAACACCATCGGTGATTTTAACACTGTCTCCAAGCTCGATGTTATACTTATGGACAACTTCATCTTTCTTCTTATGAAGATCGCGGAGAATTCCCTCCACCTCTTCATTCGTTAGAGGGCTCGGCGTCCCCCCTCCCAAGAAATCAATCACACCATTTGTGTTTTTAACAAACTGCCAAGACTCATCGGTTAAAGTCATCTTAAACAGAATATAACCTGGCCACAAAAGCTTCTCTCGAATTTTTTGCTCACCTTGCTTTACTTCTGCTACATTTTCTGCGGGAAGAAGAATTTCATCAATCAGCTCTAAAACACCGTTATTTTCACGGTTTTCTTCAATAGACTTCTTTACTTTCTTCTCATGCCCCGAAAGAACCTGAACAACATACCACTTATTAGACATACCTATCTATCCTATAATTCCCTGTACAGCATACTGCACTACATTCAAGCCACTTCGAATGATCAGATCGACAAAGTAAATGCCGAATCCAAATGTAAACATTGCACTAAGAACAACTTTAGTACACACACCCAATTCTTTTTTTGATGGCCACGAGACCTTCTTTAGCTCACTCTTGAGCTCTCTAATGTAGCCTCTTCCCTTCAATTTCTTTTCGGGCTCCTGCTCTAACGAAACTATTTTTTGCGTCACAATTAGACCTAATTTTACTCTAATCTACGAGTGCGGAGGGCCTCGAACCCCCGACCTGCGGCTTTGGAGACCGCCGCTCTGCCAACTGAGCTACACACCCCTACACAAAAAACGGGAGCCTCCCAAAAAGAGGTTCCCGCTCCTATCTACATTACTTAACGATTTTGGAAATTGTTCCTGCACCAATTGTTCTTCCACCTTCGCGAAGAGCAAAGCGCATACCCTCTTCCATGGCAACTGGAGCAATCAATGTCGAACGAATACGAACGCTATCGCCCGGCATTACCATCTCTGTTCCTTCCGGAAGATTCACAGTTCCTGTAACGTCTGTAGTTCTAAAGTAAAATTGCGGACGATACCCGTTGAAAAACGGCTTGTGACGCCCTCCCTCTTCTTTTGTCAGCACATATATTTCGCCTTCAAACTCCGTGTGAGGTTTACACGTTCCGGGAGCAGCAAGAACCATTCCCCTTTCAAGATCCTTCTTATCCACCCCGCGAAGCAGAACTCCAACGTTCTCTCCCGCACGAGCTTCATCAAGAAGTTTGTTGAACAT
>JBIIKD010000134.1:0-4024 GCA_044233345.1 Chlamydiia bacterium | reverse complement strand
GCTTAAGTCCAACAATTTCAACTTTATCATTCATGCGAATAATTCCGCGCTCAACTCTTCCTGTCGCAACAGTACCACGACCAGAAATGGAGAAAACGTCTTCAATTGGCATCAAGAACGGTCTGTCAACCTCCCTTACTGGAGTTGGGATTTTTTCATCGACCATATCCATAAGATGCTCAAGCATCTTGACGTATTCAGGATCCCCCTCCAAAGCCCTTAGAGCTGATCCACGACAAATTGCTGGATTTTTGTATCCGTTATTCTCAAGAAGTTCTGTAATCTCCATTTCCACGAGATCCAAAAGCTCTTCATCACCTTTTCCAATCATATCACACTTGTTAATGAACACAACAACCGCCGGAACCCCTACTTGCTTTGCAAGAAGAATATGTTCTTTTGTTTGCGGCATCGCACCATCTGTAGCAGCAACAACAAGGATGGCTCCGTCCATCTGCGCAGCACCAGTAATCATATTTTTTACGTAGTCAGCGTGACCAGGACAGTCAACGTGCGCGTAGTGTCTCTTGTCTGTCGCATATTCAACGTGACTCGCGTTGATTGTAATCCCTCTCGCTTTTTCTTCTGGAGCATTATCGATCTGAGAATAATCTTTAAATACTGCGCCACCTTTTGAAGCTAAAACTTTAGTAATCGCTGCAGTAAGTGTCGTTTTACCATGGTCAACGTGACCAATGGTGCCGATATTAACGTGCGGCTTTTCTCTTTTAAACGATTCTTTTGCCATTTGTAAATTCCTCCGAATAGACCTTCATATAGTTAAACTTTCTTGCCCAGGATAGGAATCGAACCTACGACCTCTTGCTTACCATGCAAGCGCTCTACCCCTGAGCTACCTGGGCTAAGTTCTTTTTTTTCACCCATTCAAACTCTCAATCCTGCGCAAGTCGCCCATTTCTTGACCGTCTTTTCGGCCATTTTTGACGACCCAATCATCTATCGTGCTAACGAAATTTGATAAATGCCAGCATCATACTCTCATTTCAAAAAAAAAGCAAGCAACAATGTTGCAAAATGCATTTAAAATTATCTCTGCCTGTATACAATCCGCCCCTTAGTCAAATCATAAGGAGACATCTCTACTTTTACTCTATCTCCGACAAGAACACGAATATTTTTCATTCGCATTTTTCCACAAAGGTGCGCTTTAATTTGTATCCCATTTTCCAATTCAACGCTGAATGTCATATTTGGAAGGAGATCTCTGATTGTTCCTTCAATTTCAATTGTATCTTCTTTTTTCGACATATCCTTCCCAGCGAGTGTGTTTTTTGTGTGCAACCTAATTTCAGGTGTGATAAAGTTGCCACATACTAGATGATTGCTTGATTATCTTCAAAGAAAATTTTCCAAAATAGATTTATGGATAGTTATTTAAAAAAAGCCACAGAATTGAAAGATTTGTTCTTATCCACAACTTCCACAGAAGTTAAATATAAGAAAATAATTGAATTGGGAGAGAGACTTCCTCCTATGCTTCCCTTATTTAAAATTGAATCTTCTCTTGTTAAGGGTTGTCAAAGCATTATGCATATACATGGAGAATTAAAAGAGGGAAAAGTTTTTTTTCAAGCAGACTCTGATGCTCTTATTTCCAAAGGTTTAGCGGCCCTTCTCATCTACTTATATAATGAAGAAACGCCAGAAACAATCCTAAAAGCACCCCCCTCTTTTCTTGGAGATTTAAAAATTCAAAATATCCTTTCTCCAAGTCGAGCTAATGGCTTTATTAGCCTCTATCAAAAAATAAAAACAATTACTCTCGCTCTTTCTCTTGATAAAACGATTTAATTTGCATTTTCCACAATCTATTCTGTAGAATATTTGCACTAAGGACCCCTGAGGCTATTAAAATGTTAAGTTTTTTTTATTCTTCTGCTGCACCAACTCCACCTCTTTTTCAAAACTGCTTACTAGCTGACCCCTCTATTCGACTAAACGAAACAAGACGGGATGCCAACTATTACGATATGTTGGCTACAGCTTCTTTAATAGTTTTTATTGCAATTAACATTTTCGCCATTTCTTACAGCGCTTTTTATTTTCCAAGCTATGCCTATAAGGTAGTAACCGCTGGAATTCTTCTATTCCCCGCCTACTTTTCTGTTGTATACAGCCCTTATAAAGCATCCCTGATAGAAAAATCAGAAGAATTTGCAGTAGAATCTCTTACAAACAAACACATAAAAGAAATTACCGATCGATGCAAAAGAGAGGATAAAGAATCATACCTTAACTCCCTTCACCATCAAATTGGAGCTAAACCCCTTTCTTTAGAGCTTCAAGCCTACATGAAAACAGAATCTAAGAGCTCAAATGCACACGAAACCCTTATTCCTCTTTATGGAAGAGCACTTGCTTATGACGATTTCGCTAAAAAAATATTGAAAGAGATCTGCTATCTATTCATGACTCCTCCTAAATCGATAGAAAACAGAAAAATTGAAGAGCTAAACTATCAAGAGCTACTCGTTTTAAATAATGCTCCCTCTATTTCTGCTGATCAAAAAAAATTAGGTGATAGACTTCGTGCAAATAAACTATTGAACAGATTTAATTTAGAAAATTCTTATTTAGAATATAGAATGAAAAGCATTCGAATTGCCTCAATCGCCTCTAATCCTATTCATCCAGGAACAAGGATTGGATCTGATCGCAGCCACATCGACATCGTAGCATTCCACAATGAAATACGATATGAAAGATCCCCTTCGACTGGAGCTTTTATTCGATTTGATTCTTCTAGCAGTGGAATAGAGCGTGATAGAACTTTAAATCTACACACTCTATCTGCCAGTAATATTTTTTATGCCTCTCTAAATCAAATGAACAATTCTAAAGAAATCAGACTTTCTTTTGATGACCCCTCTGGAATGTACAGAAATTTTTATAGCCTGCTTATAAAAGAAGTTAAAATGTTTGATGAAAATATTGGAATCGGCAAGCTTAGTGATTCTGAACAGGAAGAATTAAATATTGCTACTCGCGATTTTTTACAAACCAACTTTCCTCCAAAATCAAACAATTGCTATCAAATATCAGAAATACATGCACTATTAGAGCGGGCGGACAATAGAGTGAGCTTACTCTCCTATCCAATTATCGCTAAACTTGTGCACAAAGATACAGCCCACCAACTCGGACCCATTTTTTCAGAAAATGATCCTAATAGATTAGAAAATCGTATTCTTTCCTGCCTATTTTCAACCCTTCCTTTTTGCTTTCCCAATCAATTTTCATCAAATAACATTCCAAAGGGTCTTCTTAGCAAAGGATCCTCGAAGGAAGAGCTATTAAAAAACAACCTTTTACCCCCCTATTTATCTTTTTTAGATGCTGAGATGGCTTCTATCAGAGATTTTTTAACAAGCATAGAATATCGCCCTTCTGGGGGTCTTTCTATCGAAGATTTGGCCCGAAAAAATGGAAATTTAAAAAAACTGACCTCTCAAATAGCTAAACGCTTATATGCCGATGCCAACAATTAATTATTAAAATTAACTCCCTTTTCCTAGAATATCACTAAACTTTTACCAAACCATTTAATATATGGACCTTTCTTCTTTATCTCCTTCTACCTCTCGAAGTGAATTGCGATGCGACTGTTATAGCCCAACTAGCTTAACTGGATTCTCAAAGATTCTATCTCTAATGACATTTATAGAAGAAAATTTTTTTGAACCCTCTCTTTCTAAGCTAAAAAAACTCGATCTAATAACAAATTTTATTAAAACATTTTACATGTTTCAAAAAATTTACATTGAAAAAGAAAATTTCTACCCTGATTTTTTAAACTCTCAAAAAAAAATAGACCCTACCATTTCTTCTTTAGCAACTCAAATCTATCAGTTCATACAAACGTATGAAACTAATTTGGAATCGACTGGAACCCCATCTGTTTTTGATCAAACAATTCTTTTAATGATGAACGGCCTTCCAATAAACCCCTATTTTCGAACTTCCTCTTCTCCAATAACAATAGGAAGCATGCTTTTAAAAAAGT
>JBIIKD010000106.1:0-5010 GCA_044233345.1 Chlamydiia bacterium | reverse complement strand
GCGGTAATCTTATTATCTAAATGCATCTCTAGCTGCATAGAAGCTTCTACAGAAATTTGTCCAATCGCAATGGTCGCCTGATCTTGGTTTGCTTGAGATTGGGATATAGACTGCTCAAACTGCTGGAAACAGAGCATTGCTGCACCAAGTAACGTACTCAAATTAGGTGTATTTTCAGTCTGCTGACTTTGATAAGCATTTAAAAATCCGTTAATATTTCCAACAATATCCACTCCACAACCACTTGGGGCATTTGTTAACACATTTGTAAACGCACCTTGCAATAAATCCATAGCATGATTGAGATTTGTCGAATTTGAATTTGTCATTTCCTTCATAACTACCGTCACAGACTGGAGAAGGGAATTCATTTGCATTTTCTCAAGTCCATATACACCCGCAATAAATCCATTACTTAATAATGCTCCGCTTATTGCTTGAGCTGCAGCTGGATTAGTAAGTGTTGTCAGACTCAAAATATCGTATAAAGAGCGAACAAGAGCTTTGTATTTTTCTGTATCAGATGGATCCAAACTGTTTAACTCTCCTTTAATAGAGTTAAGAAGAGAAGCAAAAACCTGCCCTGACCCACTTCCAAGCAATTTCGTCATCAAAGACTCTAATTCTGGTTTTGCAGTAACTGGATCTTCTTTTGCAAACGCTTCCTGAAATTTTACCGTAGCTACATTCATTTGCGCTAATTTTGTCGTTACACTAGCCCCACAAAGAGCAATCAATGGAGAAAAAGCAAATAGAACCTTATCTTGATCCTTCGGATTTTCCAAAAGAAAATCATTGATCGCCAAACCCATTTCGGCTACTACAAAACCAGTTGCTTTTGGATCTACTCCAGTATATTGGCTAAGCGTACCCGCTGTAAGAGCGACCATGTTTCTTACTTGCTCTGGATCTGTTTTCAGCTCTTTAGAAAGCCCTGTTTTCAGAAGATTTACCACATCCTGAAGAAGTTCTTCCTTAGAAGCCGTTGCCTTTGCTCTCGTCTTCTCAGCAACTGGATTATCATTTGCATTCTCCAAACCATCCAACAACTGCTCTAACTGTATAAGAGTAAGAGCTGCCGCTTGATCACCACCTGTAGCATTTGGGGATGCATCTGCACCCGATACTACTAAAGAAGCTCCACTATTTCCAGGCAATTGAATTTTAAAATCATTTGAAGAATTCATAAATCACCATAATTTGTTATTATTAAAAAAATTAACCAAAAATATTAAGACCAAGCCATGATTAAATTATTAACATATCCTTTTTGCTGTATCGGAGTATTCGCTAAAGAGTTGAACTGCTGCTGCGCTGTTTGTGTTGCATTCAATGTAGTCGTCCCCCCCTGCACTACGTTTCCATAATTTTGCTCACTGTTCGATACAGAAGTCTGTAAAGCCTGAAACTTTGCCTGCGCTTTTTGTAAATCTGTTCCAGAAACCCCAGGCGCACTCATCGCAGATACAGCGGCATTTAATTGGTCATCAAGATATTTAGTCTGCCCTGAAGCTCCATTAGCCCACCCCTGCTCTACGTTTGCTACCTCAGCTTCCATCATAACAAGAGAATTACTCCCCTCTGTCAAAGCTGTTACAGCAAACTGGCTCGGATCTTCTTGGTTATTTAACCAATCATTCATATCGTTTATGTTAACACTACCATTATTATTTGAAGACATACTCTCCTCCTTATTATATACTACATTCAATTAACTACTGCTCGATTGAATATTCTGTATAAACACTCCCGTCATTTTATAAAGCATCTGCAAGTAGTTATTTAACGCACCTGACTCTGACTGCTGGTTATTGGTATCTGACTGAAACTGTGTTCCAATAGATTGAGAAACCCCCGTTACGTCCTGATTCACCTGCCCAAGCTCTCTCATCATATTATCCATGGCATCGGTCGCACCACTTGTTGTCGGAGAACCATTTGGACCGCCACCATTATACTCTTGCCACATATCCCAAAGTTGATCAGTATTTGCGCCGCCAGATGTATTATTTACCAATGACCCAATACTTTGTAACGCACCGGTTAATTCAGCCAACATCGTGGGATTGTTTTTAAAAAATGGGTCTTTGTCAAGATCTTCTGCCATGTTGTTTAATTGGTCTAAAAACTGACTTGTCGGGCTATTAGCAGGAACACCTGGATCCTGTGCTGTATTCGCTGAATAAAGAATCGACCAAAGATTTTGAACATCACCAAAATACTTATTCATACTCGTCTGATTTTCAGCATCAACCCCTATATCCTGGTTTCCATACTCTTGCATCAGATACATAAGATTTTCGACTTGAAACTCTGACATATGAGGACCACAAGAAGCAATCAATCGATCAATCATTCCCTGAACAAAACCTGGGTTATAACCGTACTGCCCCCCAGGCGTCCCACCAATTCCGTCTACGTCTCCCATTTGGAAGAATCCACCGATGTCGCTAGTGCTATTACCACTACCACCACCTACGGGATCTGTTGGATCTGTAAAAGTTGACATTTTGCCTCCTAAGTTACTAGGGTCACATCACCCCTGTCATCTATTGTATAGGTTAATGATTAAAATATCAAGTAAATAGTTTGTTTTACAGGACGCAAATCGCTAACTGCCAGCATTTAAACAAATATTTATTTGTTAATTTTTCATTAAGGAAGAACAAGGATTTTGTCAAAAAACATCGAAAATCTCTTAAAAAAAGTGTGTTTTTTACACAAAAAAAAGAAGGCGAAAGTGAAAAGGAATGTAAAACACCCTATTATTCAGGGATCCACCCCTTTCTTTTTACGCGGATGGAGCGAATTTTTGGCTTTTTCTTTCCGCTCATGGCGGCTTTTTCCTTTTTAAGAGCTTTCATTGTCTTTGAAAGCCGATCTCTTTCCATATAGAGCAATTTTAATAAATTAGAGAGGAGTCTAGGGATCTCTGGATTGTCGGGATCGGTATCGTCGCTATTCTCATCACCTAAAAGGCGAGTTCCTC
Source organism: Chlamydiia bacterium (assembly GCA_044233345.1). Classification (GTDB taxonomy): domain Bacteria; phylum Chlamydiota; class Chlamydiia; order Chlamydiales; family 2-12-FULL-49-11; genus JBIIKD01. The sequence continues at coordinate 2,021 of JBIIKD010000106.1, read as the reverse complement.
CTAATTGATCATAGATTTGATTGAGGTCTTTAGAGAACTTTGCAAATTCATCGACCACCCTTTCCTTTTCTGAAAACGTTTGAGCCTCTTTTAACTTGCAATTGATGAGATGATATACTTTCCACCATGAATAAATGACGTCTGTAATCCGTTCTGGTTTTCCACTATGATAGTCAGAAACTACATGCAATAACTGCTGAAACTCTTCATTTAAATCAATCACATGACTCTCCTACGAAAATTTAGAGCGTATGTTTTTTTCCATCCGCCCTCTACGCACTTTTTTATTGCGCGTTTTTTTATCTATGGTTTTTTTTATTTCTGGCTCTATTTTCTTTTTCAATTCTTGAATATTTTTTTCAGTTTCTTTCATCCACTCGCCAAGACCGCTTGTATCTTGCTGCAAAAAAGCTCTGAGTTTTAAAAAATTCTCTTTTTTTTCTCCTGTAATCTTTTCTAATCGAGCGGCTATAAGTCTTTGCACTCCATTAAAAGCTTCTATAGCAAAACGTTTTTCTCCTTCAGTTCCAACTTCTAAAAGATGTGCAAAAGCCTCGTAATAATCGAGAATAATTTTGTACATTTCATCTACTTCTTTCTGATTTTCATGCATATTTTAGCTTTTCATCCAATCTGATTTTTTAGCTGTCGTTTTTTTAGCTCTTTTGTTTCTTAATTCTCTTTGCCTTGTTTCTTTTTCCATTTTGATCTTTATTTCATGTCGAAGGCGTTCTTCCTGAATTTCTTTTTGAGCTGCTACTAAAAACTCCCACTGCCTGGGGGTAAAATATTTAGGATTACTGGAAAGTTGCTGTACTTCTTCAGGACTCATGTTCAACGTGGACTGACTTTTCTCGTTCTCTTCTTTTAATCTACTCCTTAAAAGATCCATTTTTTTCTTCATCTCTATTTTTTCTTCTTCCAGCCCCTCACTAAGAACATGTTTGTATTTTTCGAAAAATTCCATAGATTTTTGAAAGATAGCCTCTATATTTTTTTCTTTTGCTTCTATTTCAGAGTCAAAGTATTTCATCAGTTTATCAAATTCATCATCCATATATCTCCCCCTATGATAGGATTTGTTGATTTGCTTTATTAATTGCAAGTGGATAAAGAAATAGATTGAAGGGGATATTATGCTTGAATCGATTCTATCTGATTTAGATAAGCACTTAGGAATATGTGCTATTAAGGGAAAAAATGAACAAGAGGGGTTTTTTTTTCTAAAGATTCCTCCTCAAACTGAAATTTTGGTAAAAGATTTAAAACCAGGATTTTATCTACAAAGCGCGATAGGCGCAAATATTGAGGCAACATCGCGGGAAGATTTTTACATCTATCTTATGAAGGCGAATTTTCTCTGGCAAGGGACAGGGGGAAGTATCATAGGACTTGACCCAAGCGAGAAATACTTGACACTCTCACTGCCCATCGTCTATGAGGTAAATTTTAGAATGTTTCGGGACAAATTGGAAGAATTCCTAAATTATTTGGAATTTTGGCAAAAAGAAATAGAGAAGTTTAGAATGAATTAACGGCAGAAGGCTCTTAAAATTGAGCTTATTATGGACAATTTTAAACGAAATACCTATGATGATTCGGCACTTTAGTAGCTTTTTTAGTTTGAAGGATAAAACAGTTTGAGCGGATATTTAGTTGGCGTTGATGGACCTCATGCTGGGGTGACTATTTCTTTCGAAGATGGTGATGAATGGCTTCTTGGACGAGATCCTGATCTTTGCTATTTCGTTTTAGAAGATCCCATGGTCTCAAGAAGACACGCTCTTATTCGAAGAAATGGGGATCATTTCCTTTTAGAAAACATCAGCTCTGTCAATCCAGTCCAAGTTAATAATGAGGCTATTAGCGCCCCTTACGAGCTTCAAGAGGATGATTCTGTACAAGTCGGGAATAACTACTTTCGCTTTACACAAGTCTATCCGCAAGAAAATACTTTTTCTCCAAACCCTTTAAAAACAGATGATTATAAGGAAACAGAAACAGATGCCGTAGAAAAACAC
>JBIIKD010000004.1:0-30360 GCA_044233345.1 Chlamydiia bacterium | reverse complement strand
AATTTCAGGTCCAAATCAAGGTGCGGAATTTGGGATGAATCTGAGTGAAACCCACATTATTGGGAAAGACCCAATGGTTTCTGACATTATTTTTCAAGATTCGAGCGTGTCTAGGCAACATGCAAAACTAGACCTTTCTTCTTTAGGATCAGTCCATATAGAAGATTTAGGAAGTCGTAATGGAATTTTAGTAAATGGATCTCGGGTAGAAGGAACTCAAGAGATTTATTCTGAAGATCTCATAACAATGGGTACCACTTCTTTCTTAGTGATTGACCGAGAAGCAAACCAAGAAACCATCTATTCCCCTTCAAAAATATCACTAAACTCTGATTTTGGAAAACCTTCCTCTAAGGAAGAACCCTCTAAAGCACCAGATTTAACTCAAGCAGAAGAAGAAAAAAACTGGAAAGACACATTTATTCCAACGCGCCATTTAATTGTAGCTTCTCTTTTTTCTTTAATGATTTTTGCAGGGGTCATTAGTTTTTTAGCTTTATTCCGGACTCAAACAGTAGTTGTTCATCATAGAGATGAATCTAAAGAAATACGAGAAGCGATTGGTCATTTTTCCTCTATCCAATTTTCTTTTAATCCCTCGAATGGTCGTATTTTCTTAGTTGGGCATGTCTTAACGGATGTAGAACATAGCGAACTCATCTATTTAATCTATAATTTACCCTTTATCACTTCTGTTGAAGACAATGTTGTTGTAGATGAAGGAGTTTGGTCAAGCCTTAACGGCCTTCTTATGAAAAACCCTAATTGGAGAGGTGTCTCTCTTACTTCGAAAAAAGCAGGCTCTTTTGTTCTTAAAGGGTATGTAAATACAGAAGATGAGGCCATTGCATTGCGAGACTACATCAATATGAACTTCTCTTACCTAAATTTGCTTGAAAATCAAGTTGTTGTTGAAAATACCCTTCAAACTCAACTACAAAATCTTTTGATAGAAAAGAACTTTCTAAACGTTTCTTTTCAACTAAATAACGGAGAAGTGATCTTTGCAGGGCGTGTAAATATGACCCAAGAATCGATGTTTGAATCTCTTTTAGACGAGATTGAAAAAATTCGTGGGGTTCAACAAATTAAGAACTTTGTGATCTTTACAGGAGCATCGACAGCTAGAATTGATCTTTCTAGTCAATATACGATTAGTGGTACTTCTCGACTTGGCGCGATTAGTGAATATGTCTTGATTAATGGAAAAATCTTGACAAAAGGTGATGCTTTAGATGGTATGACAATTACAGGGATTACGTCTGACGAGGTTCAACTAGACAAAGACGGAATAAAATATAAAATTGACTACAATAACCAATAGTAGTTAAGTGAAGTCAGAAACGGACAAATGGAGTAAGGAAAGCCATGTTTGGTCTAGAAAAAAATAAGCAAAAAGCTCTTTTTGAGTTTGACCTAGAAAAAGACCTCCAAGATGAGAAAAAGTACAAAGTACTGAAAGATCGCGTGGAAAAACACGTACAAGACATTAAGAATAAAATCAGAGAAGGAGCTAATTCTGAGGAATTCGAAAAGCTAGGTCTTCTACTGCACGGATATTCAGCATTATTGAAAGTATTAACACGCATGAAAAAACGCTAAATTTAAGAGGATACAATGGGTAAAGAATCAGCACAGTGGGGCTCGATAAGCTTCCATACGCTAATCCAGAAATATATTAACTTACAAAGTCAGGTAACTTCACTTGTACGATCTGTTGCAAGCCGGATGAGTACCGCAACTCCTGGTAAGTTTCTTCTCTTACAATTTGCTATGTCTCAGGTAACACAGATTGGTGACTCGATTTCCAACATGTTAGCTCAGGTAAACACAGTGATTAGTAATGCGATTAAAAACCAAAGAACCGGTTAAGGTTTGCAGGAAAAGGAAAAAAAGATGGCCTCAAATTTACTTAAAACATTTGAAGAGGATTTTTTCCTTCTTCTTGAAGCTGGATTCGTAGCGGTTAATGATGCAGATGAAGATTCTGCTCTTAAGTTATTTAAAGCTGCAGAGCTTTTAAGACCTACCGATCCATTTCCAAAAATTGGATTTGGGTATATGCATATGTGTAAGCTAGAGCTTAAACATGCCTGTGCTGTGTTCAACCAAGTTCTTGAATTAGATCCAAAAAATGAAATGGCTAAAACGTTTTTAGCTATCTGTATGAGTCTTTCTCCAAATCAACTCTCTACAGGCGAATCAATGTTAGAGGAAGCGTCCACAAAATCTCATGATCCAGCTATTAAAAAGCTTGCAAATACAGCGATGGATTTCGTAGATGCTTTTGTAAAAAAATCCCCATCCCCTATGACCCCTAAAAGCCCAGAAAAAAGAGAAAAAAAATAACCTTCTATGCCTGAAAATAGCCCACTGAATAGCGTTCCACCCCCAGATAAAATAAATGCCACTTCTCCTATTGAACCAGGAGGAAAATCAAGTGGTGTTTCAGAGCAATCTCAATTTTCTTCTTACATGAAGTCCGCTGGACCAGAAGGTGCTCAAACAACTGCTGCAAATTACCCCTCTCCGATGCAACTGAATCAAACTCCTATGTCCTCTACACCTCCAACACTTGGAAGCATTCAAGGACAACTCCAAGCAGCTTCTGGATCTCTTGGAGATATTAAAAATCAGCTTCACACTAAGGGGTTAAAACTGAAACAATCAGAAAAATACCTCTTAAGAAATAAGCTGTCTCAAGCAGACGATCATCTTCGAGGAGCCAATAAATTTATGGGGGGAGATCCAGGCAACCCTCCTGATTTGAATGGAAAAAAAAATCCGATTGCAAGATTTTTAACTTTAGTTTCTGATGGGCAAAACCAGTTAAATTCTGCAGCAAACCAAATCCAAAATCTTAATACCTCTGGCAAACATATCAATGCAGGGGAACTTCTTCTTGTCCAGGTAAAATTACAAAAGGCACAACAAGAGCTTGATTATTCTTCCGTTCTTCTTGGAAAAGCGGTTGACGTGATCAAAACGCTCTTTAACATTCAAATTTAAGGGGAGTAACCCATGGACGAAAAAGAATCGTTTGGACTAGATCTCTCCTTTGATAATTTAACAGATCGCTTAGATGATATAGAGCTTACTTCTGTTCACGGAAGAATCACTGAAGTTGTAGGGATGCTAATTAAAGCAATTATCCCCCGAGTAAAAATGGGCGAAGTGTGCATGATCAAGCGCGAGGGCACCCCTTTGATGGCAGAAGTTGTAGGTTTTACTCGTGAAGAGGTCTATCTTTCTCCCCTTGGAGAAATGGGTGGAATCAGCGCCTCTTCTGAGGTGATTCCAATGAATACTTTTCTTCATATTAAAGTGGGTCAAAATCTACTCGGTCGCGTTCTTAATGGAATTGGAGAACCACTTGATCTAGAAACAAAAGGTCCTCTTGTTTTAGAAGAAACATATCCTGTAATTAATTCTCCCCCCGACCCTTTAAAAAGAAAAAAAATTACTCAGCCTATGCCTACAGGAGTCCGATGCATTGATGGGGTTTTAACTTGTGGCGAAGGACAAAGAGTAGGGATTTTTGCCGCTGCGGGTGGTGGCAAGTCTACTTTACTTGGGATGATTGCACGCCATGCCAAAGCAGATGTAAATGTAATTGCACTCATCGGAGAAAGAGGTCGTGAGGTAAGAGAGTTTTTAGAAAATGACCTCGGTCCTGCCGGAATGGCTCGCTCTGTAATTGTTGTTTCTACTTCTGATCAATCTGCTCAACTAAGAATCAATGCTGCCTATGTAGGAACCGCAATTGCTGAATATTTTCGCGATCAGGGGAAAAAAGTTATTTTAATGATGGATTCTGTTACTCGTTTTGCAAGAGCGCTTAGAGAAGTAGGCCTTGCAGCTGGAGAACCTCCAGCGCGAGCTGGATTTACCCCCTCTGTTTTTTCCACACTTCCAAAGTTACTCGAGCGTTCTGGGAATTCAGACGTCGGCTCTATCACAGCTTTCTATACAATTTTAGTTGCTGGCGACGACATGAATGAGCCTGTTGCTGATGAAACTCGCTCTATTCTCGATGGTCACATCATTCTTTCAGCAGAGCTAGCAAGGCAATATCATTATCCAGCAGTTGATGTCTTAGCTTCCGTCAGTCGTATTTTAAGTCATGTTGTTTCAAAAGAACACCTTCAACTTATTGGTAAGGTGCGTGAAGTGCTTGCAAACTACAAAAAAAATGAGCTTCTTGTACGTATTGGGGAATATAAGCCCGGATCAGATAAAAATGCTGACTATGCTCTAAAGTATATTGACAAAGTAAATCGATTTCTAAAACAAGCTGTCGATGAAAAAAGCAATATGGAAGAAACTTTACAGCAATTACACATCCTATTTAGATGAAAAAAGCCGTATATCCGTTAGAACAGATCTCTTTAATTAAGCAAAAACGGCTCGAAGAAGCAGAGAAAACACTTAAACAAAAAAAAGAAGCTCTAGAAATTGAACAAAAAAAACTACAAGAGGCACAAAAAAAATTAGAGGAGGTAAAAAAACATAAAACAGAAAAATTAACCCTCTACATGAAAGAGGTCGATGAAGGAACCACTAGTGATAAAATTGCTATCCACGAGCGCTATATAAAAGAAATTGTAGAAGAAGAGCTAAAAGTAGAAAGAAAACGGGTAGACACTCAAAAAAAAGCAGTGGAAAAAGCTGAAAAAGAGCTAGAAGCCGCAAGAATCGAGCGATTAAAAAAAAATCAAGAAGTAGAAAAAATGGCTCTTCATAAAAAGGAGTGGGAGAAAGAAATAAAACTTGAGCTCAATCGTTTAGAGTCTATAGAAACAGATGAGCTTGGATCTAATATCCATTCCCTTAGAAAACGGCGGAGCTCAGAGAATGAATAATACCCCTAGAATTGAAGGCACTCCAGATCCACGTGACTTAGGCAAATTAGGGCAAAAAGATAGCCTAAATACAGAAAAATTCAAAAAAATCCTACGCGTAGACAAATCTGATGAATCGGAGCAAAAAAATAAGCGTAATCTTAAAAAAAGTGAAGAAGGGGAAGATGACGAGGTTGAGGAATCTGATGAAGTCAATACTCCCCAAACCCTATTTAGCGAATTGATGCAAGGGCATCAAAAAACAACGAGTCTTTTTGATGTACAAGGGGGCAAAGAACAAGCTCTTACTGCAAATGAAGATACTAAGCCTGCTTCAAGCGCATATTCTCCTATGGCAAAAACTCTACCGCCTCCATATAAAATGATTGCTGAGCAATCTAGTCAAACTCCAACGATCAAAGAAGAAGGGATTAACCTTACAACAAACGAAAATTCTAATGATCCCAAAAATCAATCTGACACCAAAAAATCTAAGAAAAAAGAGGAAGAAACAAAAATTTCGACCTTTATAAAAGGTGAAAAGAAAGTAGACAAAAAAGAAGAACCACCCACACAATTTTCTTTATCAAAAGATGAATCACCCACCTCCGCTAAAACAGCAACGCCGCAGATAGAAAAAACAAAAGAGCCTGTTACTGTAATTTTGGAAAAATCCTCTCAAATATCTAAAGAGGCAGAAGAATCTGCTTCGATGTCTATTGAAGTACCAAAGCCTATCCAATCTGAACCAATAGGGCCCTCCTCTGAGATAGACGTCACCTCGTTACAAAAAGGAAAAAAGCCCACACTAGAAGATTCCAATGAGGAAAAAGAAGAATCTGAATCTCGTGCAAAAAAAGAAAAAGAGGGCGCGAAAGAAAACATTCACATAACTCCTGATACTCCTTCTCCAATGATCAATGAAGCAATTTCAATTGTAGAAACCCCAGCATATGCATCTCTTTCTCCTAATCTCTTTGAGCTTTTTGAACAAATGGTTGGATTAATCACAATTGAACACTCCAATAAAGGTGTTTCTACAACAAGAATTAAACTTTCTATGCCAGGATCTATCTTTCATGAATGTGAAATTCAATTAGAGCACTACGATACCGCTCCCCATAGTTTTAACATACAGCTTCTCGGCACTCCAGCAGCAATAAAAACTTTTTCTTCTAATATAAGTAAGCTTGTTGCTTCCTTTGATGAACAGAAGTACCCCTTTTCTGTAAATATTCAAAGCCCTTCTCTTCTTAAAGAAGAACAGCCTCTCTTTAAACGAAAAGAAAACACAAAAAACGATCAGTTTTAATTCGGTTATTTTTTAAACAACCGTAAAAAAGATTTAACTCAAAATTATTTTCTATCAATTCAAGAGAAAAATCAGATATTTTTTTTCTTTTTTGATTTATCTAGAGTAAGAAAATCAAAATACCTTTCCAATTCTTCAAGAATCGGTCTTTGACGAGCAAAGCGAATCTGTAAATTATGTTCCTGATCTCTTCCATCAACAATTGAATACCAAGAAGCAATAGTATATTTTTGTGATAATTCTTTATATAAACCCAGACGATGACAAAGTGTATATACACAAAATTGTTTTTTTTATATTCTCGCCCAAGATTTTTTAAATAATTACCTATGGAGATGTTATGAAAAAAAGAGCAACTTTCCTTTCTTGTTTATTTATTCTGTTTGGAGCATTTGCAGAAGGAGCTTTGCCTAATTTTCTCATTGAACATCAAATCGATCTAGGGGAGCAATTTGAATTTTTTGAAACAGGGATTCATCTTTTTCAAGAACGGGAAGGAAAACGAATTGTAGAAACAATATCTTTTGTTTCTACAGAGATATCTCAAAATCTAAACGATGGGTATGGAACACTTATTTTTTCAGCATTAGCTGAAGAAGATGATGTGATTTTTCATCCATTTTACAAAGATTTTTCAAAACGGAAAAAATTTTTAAAGATTTGCAAATCTCTCTTTCCCAAAACAAAAACATTCTCTTCGGCTCAATCTTTCTTTGATACGATGAAGCATTTTCAACATAGCATAGACCTTCTCTCTTTACAGTTTATACCAGATGAATCAAATAGTTCCATACGCCCTCGATACCAACTTTTCCAAGAATTAGTCACAGCTGTACCACACCTTTCTGATAATGCTATCATTCTGCTAAATGACAAATCAGCTGGTCGTTCAGCCTCTAAGCTTTTTATTCGATATCTTTGTGGAAGAGGTTGGTCAATTATCTATGAAAGTCCTTACGGTCTAATCTTTTCCAAAATCTAATAGGGGCGCTTATTGAACCTCTTTTGAAAGCACGCCCCATTTTTGGATCATAGGAGTGAATTAATCGGCTCTATAATATACTGGCTTCTTCAGCGTTCAAGTTCTCTTGGGACTTTGTAGAACAAAAACTAATTTGTAAATTACCTTTTGTATCTCTTTCTTTATCGATCACTGGATACCAGTTAAAAAGATCATACTGAGTGGCAAGGGAATCGTTATATAGATTCTTCTGAAAAAGCTCTTTCGGAAAGTCAAACGTATTTAAGATAGAAATTTTACCGCTGTCTGAATTGTATTCAGCTGTAAGGCTTCCATTTTTTAGCTGTAGACTAACTATATTAGCCGTATAAATACCAATGATACCAAATCGATCTTGAGGCAACTTAAGAAAATTAACAAATGAAATCATAGTCAACCTGTTTTTATAAAAATTAGATAATTTTACATTACTTTAAAGCCAATTAGCTAGCGATCAGAAGAAATCTAAATAGAAATACAAATGAAGATTGCGCTGCTGGCAAAAAATCAAAAAAAATTTAAAGAATTCTAACATCTATATTAAGAAAAAACAATATATCTCTTTCAAAAATTCCCGTTTCTAAAAAGCCCTTGAAGATCTCGAATTTTGAATAGCAATTATTGATCTAATCTAAAATTATTGCCTGATGAACCAGATCAATTTAAATTGTATATATACTCCTCTTTGCGTTAAAATCTATTCCTTAATTATTGAAAAAGGCATCGTAAAATGGAAATACAGGAGCGAGGATTTGTTTTTAAAGTAGCTCGACCTATTGAGAAAACCGCCGAAACAGATCGTCGTTTTTCAAAAAAAGAAGAAGAAATAGAAGAAGAGAAAAAGAAATCAGATCCCATTACAGAGGGCCCTTTTACTTCTTATCGAACCCCTCTTCTTCAAAGCATTTCCTTAAGCTCTAAAGATTCAGCTTCAAGAGGAAAACAAAAAGAGATGATAGATGCAATGACCAAACCAATTGTTGCTGCTGCAAAACAAGGAATTGGAAAAACACATGTGATTATTGAAACAAAATCTCTCTCTTCAATTGAGGTAATGATTGATCATTACGACACTGACCCCTATTCATTTTATATTCGTTTAATGGGAGATAAACAAGCGCAAGGATTTTTCCAGAAAAATCGCCTTCTCTTAGCTGCAGGGCTTCGATCTGCCCTCCCCTCTTTTCATTGTACACTTGCTCCTTTTTCATTTCGCCCTCGGAGTTTTCTTTCTGAGCGTCAAAGAAAAAACTCCCTTGTGAAATCTTCAGATTTGAGCTATCGTGAGGACAAAGAGGTAGAGAGATCGTGATTGAATCAGAAGAGAGCGCCGCATCTTTATTGTGGCTTAGAAAAATTGAACCAGAACTCCTAGAAGCTATGAGTACGCCAGGGGAAAATACCCAATTTACTTTTCCTTTAGAAGAGTTTGGTTCTTTGTTTTCTCAAACATTTCACTTAGACCCTGTAGAAATAGCTCTTGGAGTTACACAGTGGCGTATGCAAGACACATTTTTAAGTGGGCTTGGTAAATCGCCTATTTCTTTTGCAGTGCAGCTTTCTCCACTAGAAGGGGCATTTTTTTGGGTAATGTCTTATGAAGATCTCTCTTTGTTAGTGAGCTGGCTTCGCGATAAAGAAAACAATCCATTTCAAATAGATCACCCTGATTTACTAAAAGGGATCTACCGATTTATTTTTTTAGAATCTCTTCGTATTATAAAAAATCTCAAAATCTTAGGAACTCTTTCTCCAAAAGTTTTAGATGGCCAAAAATTTGACTCTATGGGCCTAAGCTTTGATATTTCAATCAAAAAAAATGATGAAACCCTTTGGGGTAGATTGATTGTTCCCAAACCATTAATCGCTTCTTTTCAAAATAATTTTTCGATAAAACGTCCATCTATTGAAACTCTAAAAAATTCTCCTTCTTTAAATATTCCTCTTTCTTTTTCCCTTGGAACTTTTGAATTATCTCAAAATGAATTAAATTCTCTAAGCGTTGGTGATTTTGTTATCCTAGACAACATCTATTATAAGCCCAAAGAGGACCGAGGAAATTTTAACCTATTAATGGGAGAAACCCCCCTTTTTCAGGTCAAATATAAAGAAGGAAAGATGAAAATTTTCGATTTCGTTTACTCATACCAGGAGAATGATTATGCCAAATGACCCCAATCATCCTAACTCTTCCGATCCTTATGGACTTACCCCCGATGATTTTGATGATGATGATGCTTTAGATGATGAATTTCCTGATTTTGCTAAAACAGATCAATTAGATGCTGAACTAGAGGCTACTCATTCCCCCTCTTCAAGACCCAAAGCAAAACCTGCAGGAGCAGAAAGTACTCAATCAATACAAAAAGAAGCCTCACCTATTGATCATATAGATATCTCTCACATCCCTTTAAAAATTCAATTAGAAATAGCTAGAATTTCTGTTTCTCTTGATGAACTACAAAAAATGAAACCTGGTAGTAAGCTCCCAATTGATATCAATCCAAGAATTGTGAACCTTGTTGTAGGAGGAAAATCTATTGGACAGGGGGAAATTATTGAGATTGGGGATATCGTGGGAGTGAAGATTTTAGAGTTATATAAATAAACGGAAGTTGCATGGAACATCTCGATTTTTATCGACAAAAAACTCTTCCGAATTTACCTTCCTCTAGAGCTGATTCGATTGAAATCCCTGAACATATTGGGCCTTATAAAATTGATAGCATACTCCATCGAGGAGGCATGAGCATTCTTTTTTTAGCTCATAGACCAGAGACTAAAGAGGTCCTTGCAATCAAAGTTCTTTCTCCTAATTTGATTCAAAATCAAGAGCTCGTAAATAAATTCCTAGAAGAAGCTCAGATTATTGCGCTAACCGACCATCCAAATATCATCAAATTATATGGACAAGGAGAATGGGAAAAAGGGCTTTATATCGCAATGGAGTTTGTCCAAGGGATTTCGTTAAAGCAATTCATATTAGGACACTCCCTTTCTCTAAGAAGAAGTCTCGACATCATTTTACAAGTTGCCTATGCCCTACTCCATCTTCATACGCATGGAGTCATTCATCGAGATCTTAAACCAGAAAATATCTTGATTACAGAAAATGGGCATGTAAAAGTGATCGATTTTGGAATAGCCCACTTAGAAGACTCTTCGAACGCAGAAATTGAAAAACTCGGGGGAATGATAGGCACTCCAAGCTATATGAGCCCGGAGCAAAAAATCAACCCTTTTGCTATTGCGCCCAATAGCGACATATATTCTTTAGGGGTGATCGCCTATGAAATTCTTGTGGGTCGACTAAGCTTTGGAAATATTCAACTTGAGCTCGTCCCAGAGTATATACGCCCCATTCTTGAAAAATGTTTAGCCCCAAACCCGAAGGAACGGTACCAAGATATCGTTGATTTCATCACAGACCTTACAGCCTATCTTCGAAAAAAAGATATTGAAAAAGATCAAAGTACAGAAGATCAACTCAAAGAAGCTTGGGAAAATTTAGGCCAACAACACAAGCTACTTTTACCTAAAACTCTCCCCCCTTGGCCTGAAATAGAAATTGCCCTCGCTAAATCTTCAGGAACATATCTTTTTGGGATATACTATGATTTCTTTCGTCTCCCCGATAATAGTTTTGTGATTATCTTTGCAGAGTCTCCCCATAAAACTCTTTCCTCCATTGCATCTATTGCAACTCTTCGAGGAATCATCCGATCCATTATGCACTCTTACATCTATCCAAAAAATAAAGAACCCTTTCTTTCAGCTCGATTTGCTGAAAAGATCAATCAAATTTTTTACGATGAGCCAAAAGATCAAAATGAAGCGTTATCGATACTTCACCTAAATCCCCTTGTTAATAAATTCTCTTTTATATCTTCTGGGTTTGATTCCTTATGGCACATTTGTAATCGAGGGGGGGCTCCAAGAACGGTCAAAAACACCTCTCCCCTATTTGGGCAAGAACCAAACATCGAATTTTATGCAACAAATGACAGTTGGAATCCTGGTGATGTAATTATCCTTCACTCGTTTAATTCCCCTGAAATTCCTGGTGAACAAAAAAAACAGATCGATATTCTCACCCTTGACACCCTTCGTGTAAAAGGGATCATCGCGCCTAAAACTCTCGCGAATTCCCTTCTCTCTACCCTTCGCGAAAAAGTTACGAATCGATCAGAGAAGATCGTCCTCACGATCGCCCGTCTCTAATATGAGAAAAAATGCCAACGTCGTTTCTAAAAAATCCCCACATCTCCTATCTGCAAAAAGTCCAGTAAATATCAAAGATAAAAAAAGCAATCTGCGCCTAAACATAAAAACACCTGAATAAAATCCAACGTATTATAGATAAATAAATTTTTCAAAGAAATTGCAAAGCTACCGTTTTGCAAAAGGAATTCCTTTATTAGAGTTGCTCCCAAAACAAACGATTTTATTTTTTTATTTTATTTCAAAAATTTCTTGAAGAGAAAATTTTGGCCTGCTTTTTCAACAGACCCAGCAACTCTAATCAGCTTCAAAAGAAATGAGTTTTATGATTTGAAAGTCGGATCCCACTTATATTCAGTGCCGGCGATGACGCGGGTGCGATAAAGCCACGGATCTTTATTTTCTCGAAGAAGGCGATCACACCCCATTAAGTATCCCTTAAGAAATCCGTAGCGGCGAATGGCAATCAGCATATACCGGGCGCTCGTCGGGCGAAAGTGACTGCGCGGTCCATCGGCTGGACTGATCACATTTTGATGAAAGAGAATACATTTTTCAATCGCTTGATTAAAAAGATTCGAAGACTGTGGTGGAACGGTTATTTCTTCTCGTCGAATAAGCTCTATATCTTTTCCCCATGGTTCAAAATAGCCTGCGGCTCCATATAGAGAGGATGAGAAAAGCGAAACACAAATATAAAAAGTAAGATAATTAAAACCCATGGCGTAGCATCAGGATAGGAAAGAGTTTATGATCTCGCATTTGCCTGTGAGCTTCTTTTTCAAAAAGACGCTCATTATAAAAAGTAGCGCCTTCTTTAGCGCCGAGTATACCACCAAAATACCAGCCAGCCTCAAATCCCGCGGTGATAATTGCAGCTGGAATATTTCCAGATTCGGCAAAGTATACAGTAGCTCCTATAAAAGCTGCATTAAGGCAAAAAGCAGTGAATGCTGAAGAGCGTTGCCCTATGTAAAGATACCCCATTCCTGGGACGAGTGCGTTCAATGTGGAAGCTACAAAGGGACTTTTTTTCTTGGCAAGATAAGCGTAGTAAATTTCACCTGTACATTTTTGACACTCTGCATATTCTTCTAACTGACGCATTTTATCTTTATCTGCCGGGGTCTCTTCCTCCCCTTCATCACTTACTAAACGAATAGAGAATTCCTCTTTATCCCATTTCATTTTAGCTAATTCTTCTTGGGTCTCTTTTAGATCAGATAATTGTTTCATTTCAAATAAATTTGCCTGAGAGATCGCATGTGTCAGAGTAAGTTTTTTTGCAAGATCGGGATAAAACTTCGCCATTGTATGAAGCATCCATTTTGCCCGATCTGCATCATCACACTTAAGATACGACTCAAAAAGTATGATTAACAAATCCTGAAAAGCTAAAAAATTTCTATCTGTACTGGCTAAAATAGACTCTTCGAAGAAATTCACTACATCGTGATATCTTTTTCCTAAATAATAAGAATTGATAATTTGATACTGCAGCTCTGCTTTTCTTTGAAAATTTCCATCACCAATTAGAATATCTGCTCGTTTAAAGGAAGTCATCGCTTGATAAAGATCTAATTTTTTTGCAAATCCAAGACCTATTTGATACTCAACTCCCCACGGCATATTTTTTTCTTCCGTTGAAAGGGGGTGAAAAATGGGCCTCAAATTTTGCAAATACTTATCTTGAATCGCAAAATCAATGATTGGCTTAATTGTTTCAGCTTGAAGGGTGACAAAGGCAAGCAAGAAAAGAATACTAATCCTCTTCATCGTACTCTTCATCATCAGGAGAACGGATAAGCTCAAGCGCTGAGTTATAATCTCTAACATTTGCTTGCTTTGGATTTCCATAGATCTCTTGCTGATTTCTCGTAATGCTTTCATAAACCTCTGGCGATGTAATAACATGTGGCTTCACAAATACTATCACATTCGTATTTACCGTCAACTTGCTTGTTTCACTAAATGCAGCTCCAATCATAGGAAGCCCACCGAGACAGGGGATTCCAGAAACTAAACGAGTAATTTGGTTACGCATAGTTCCACTAAGGACAAGGAAATGCCTATCTGGCATATGTACGCGAGTTTGCATACTGGTTCTACTAGTGGTGATTCCATTAACGCTATTGGTGCTGACAGAACTTGATTGACCACTTCCTTGATTTGCCTCTTCTGAATTTTCTAAATCAATATCCATCGTGATCAAACCATTATCGCCAATAATAGGCGTTATACTAAGAGTGACTCCAATATTTCTATATTCAAGGTTAGCATTTGTTGTTTGACTAAGTCCTGAGGTAGTCACTAAAGAGCCTGTAAAAGGAACGTTACTTCCAGAGAAAATCTTTGCATTCTGATTGTCTTGAGTAACGATCTTTTGGGAAAGAACAACCGTAGTATCCCCATCATTTTTTAAAGCAGTGAGTAAAGAGCCTAAAGAAGCGTAAGATTTCCCATTAGCCCAAACAAGATCTCCAATTACGCCAAGAAACCCTGAGTTAATCGGCGGAATATCAGGTCCACCACTCGGAACATTTGTTCCATTAATTGTTGGAAACTGCTGTGAAAATGTTGAAGCATTAGATCCTGTATTTGATGCGGGGTAATTTCCAAGCCCCCATCCAATTCTATTTTGATTTGCACCAAAAGATCCCCAACTAAGTCCTATATCTACTGTAGTCGTATCTGAAACTTCGATCATCAAAATTTCTATAAACACTTGCTTAAGAGGGCGATCTATACTTTCAATTAACTCTTTTAACTTAGTTAAGACCTTAGGCTCTCCTGTTGCAATTAATGAATTCGTAATTTCAATCCACTGGACAGAGCGAATGGATTCTATCAAGCTTTCATTTTTTTTCTGGTTTTTCATGTTTGCCAAATCACTGCTTACTAATGTTAAAGCATTGACAATCCCTTCACCAGTTTGATGTTGTAATTTGTAAATAAGGAATCCTGTATCATCAATCGTTTCAATATTTGAATCATTATAAGGCCCATTATCCCCTGCAGCTGCATCAGAAGTATCAAATTCTTTAAAAAGATTCATTACTTCATCAACTGACTTATCTTCGCCAGTTACAATGATTGCATTTGTCCTGTTGATATAGGAAAGATGATCGATCACTTCAGACAGCGATTCATTAGATCCACCAGAGGCGACTAAATGCTCTTCAAAATTTTTTACCATCTGAATAAGCTCAAGGCCAGAAACATAACTTGGTCTATAAAGTTTGTATCCTTCTACATGCCGATCTGCAGATACTTGAGGTGGATTTTGTGAAACATCTAAATCATTCAAAAATGTCTCTATTTTCCCTAAATCTCCTTTACTTCCCGTAAAAATAAGGGAGTGAGATTCTTTTACATACCTTGCATTCTTAATCGTTTTTGTAATAGACGTTTCTTGGGATGGATTCCCTTCATCTTTAATCAATTGCTTTAGATGATTAAGTAAATCTTGCGGATTTATATGCTTTACTTTGTAAACTAAGAAATTACTTCCTAAATCTGTAGTTTTGATGTTCGATGTAGTTTGCACATCAAGGATTTCTATCAATTCTTTAAGCTTTTGGATTGTTTTATCTGTAGCTACAAACTGGACAGCTTTTGAATCAGGAATTTCTCTCATTGTTTCTATAGTTGTAATAAGAGATCGCGTTAATGCGCTTGGATTTTGATCATCTGCGTGATGGGCAACCCCCATAAGAGCTGCATTTAAATCTTTTGCACTTAAATTTTTTAGACGATAAAGCCATACTTCCGTTAAAGCTCCTTGAGGTATTGAAGCTGCATCTGCACTAATTAATTCTTGAGCTTTAGCTATAGTTTCTGGTTTTCCAGAAAGTATAATCATATTCTCATTAACCGTTAATTGCGCTCCAGCAAGGGTTGCTATTAAATCAGGGGAAGACCCTTCGATATTTTCCAATTTAGCTGCTGTTTCATGCAGCATCTTTATAACCATTTTTCCTTCTGATTTTTGTATAGGAACAAATGCTGTGTGTGGAGGAGTCACATTTTTTTCAGAGGCTAACGTTTTTTCTTCTGCATTAATTAATTCTTTCGCTTGTGCTACGTTTTCAGGAGATCCTGTTAAAATAACTGAGTTTCCACTTGCTTGCGCCCCTTTTAAAGTAGCTATAAGTCCTGGAGAAGATCCCTTAGTTGATTCTAGTCGAAGGCCCATCTCCTGTAACATTTTCACAACAGCCTTAACATCTGCTTGTTGCAAGGAGACAAATACAACAGTCGATCCAAGTCTTCTTTCATTTTCCGCTGTATTTGTTAATTCTATTACTTCGGTGATTTTTTGCATCGCTATCGGAGAACCTCTAAATACAATCACATTCGCATCAGGAAGATACTTCATCCCTTTTACAATTTCAGCTAATGGATCACTTTTAGGAAGACCCGCAACAAGAAGATCTAGCGCATTTTTTATCTTTTGATAATCTGCTTTTCCAACCTGTACTAAATAAGGTCCTTCTTTAAGCGTTGCATCTTGCTGATCTATTTCTGCAAGAACTACAGATAATCGCTTAAGAGAGGGTGAATCTCCTGTAAAAATAAGCTGGTCTGAAGATGGCAAACTTTTTACCGTTTCAAGGGTTTTAAGAAAAGCTGGATCAGCTAAATCTGCGGCCTTTAAATTTTTAGCCATCTCTTCTATTGCCTCTTTAAATCCATCTATAGACATATTCTTAGGTGAAAAAAGGACAAAATCAGTACTAAGTGGTGTTTGCGTAGGAACAGCTTGAGATCTATATTTGGGAACATCAAAAGAAGAAATGATCTCCGTAAGCTCTTTTAACGCTAATTGATGCCCTGTAAATATTAAAGAGTTTGTTGCTTTAATCCATTTCATTGTACGGATTGCTTTAATCAGCTCCGTATTCGGATAATGATTTGAATCTAAGTAGTCTGCCAGGTTATTCAAGGAACTACGGATCTGCTCTTCATTCGCATCTTTGATATTGTAGATAAAAAATTTATAAGGGCCATCTACTTTTTCCAGTGAAAGTACAGAGTCTTGCACCGATGTCAAAAGAGGCTTCAATTCCATAATTGTTTCAGGCGAGCCTGTAAACAAAATCGTCTCTAAGGGTAAAATAGGTCTTGCGGAATCTATCGTATGAATTAATCCTGGGCGAGAGTATTCATTCTTCTTTAGATTCGCACTTATTTCTTTAAGAACTTTTATCGTATCTTCTAGACTAATTCCCTGCGGCTCAAAAAAATAAAAAGATGAATTTTCCACCTCAAGGGTTGTCATCGTCACTGCATCGACATTCTTTAAAAGTGCATCTACCACACTTAACGTTGCAGGAGGGCCAATAAACATTAATGATCGGGTGGACTTAATAAACTTTGCATTTAAAAGAACTGTCCCAAGCCCTGTTGAAGTGAATCCTTGAGAATTCGCCTCTTCAGCAATTTTTTTCAAGCTTGCTAAAATTTCTTCTGCATTTTTATGTTGCAATTTGTAAATCAAAACATTTTCTGCAGAAAGATTTTTTGGCTCATTAAGGATAGACTCTTTATCTAACTCTCTAAGGACAGCAAGCGTTTTATCTATCAAAAACGGCGTAGATACTATATATAATGTTCCTGTATCGATTTGAGGAATCAGCTCTAATGTCGTGTTATCAATAATTGGATCTAAAATCTTTTTTGCAAGAGTTCCTAGCTCAATCACTGATATATTCTTAGAGATGTATGCTTCTACATCATAAGGAGTCTGAGGTGCATCCAAACTCATCAATAATTCTTCAATTGTATCAATGCTACTTGCTACATCTGTAATAATCAATTGCATTGTACTCATCGAAACTTCTACTAAAGCATCCCTTGAAAGCATAGGCGTCAATAACGATGCAATATGGGCTGGATTCCCTTTAGAAATTTTAAATACCTTTGTCATAATCGCTGGTCTATTCTTCCCAGTTAATGGGACCTCATCAGAAACGACTGTTGGTATTTGGCGAACATCTGTATTGCTATGAATAATAAGATTTTTTTCTTCTTCAATCAGCGTCAATCCATGAATTCTCAGTATTTGGACGAGGGCTGACATAACATTATTGAGATCTGTTTTATCTTCAGAAACAATCGTTACGTTAAAATTCAAATCGGCATCGTTATAAATAACGTTAACATTCCCAATTCGACTTACAAATTTTAAAAATTCTTTGATTGAAACGTTATCAAAATTGATTGTATAACCCTCTTCCGGCAGGGCTTTTGCACCCGCTTTTGCACTCGGTGCAGCGAAAATCTCCGTTGTACAAACGAAGAACGCACACATAAGAATTATATATTTTGCTCTGATTTTTTTAACCATCATCTCGTAGTTGTAAGGAAAAACAGGGCCCCAAAAGTATAATAAGAAACTGACCCGATCCTAAAATAATATTTGAATATTTGCAACTTCTAATCGTGAATAAGAACGATTCAAGGGTTGCTGAGTAATTTATGATGCCGATTTCTAATCAAAGGGGAAAAAAATCGTATGCAGTTAGAGGATTTAATCAATCTTTTGAAAAAGAAAAAACTTAATCTTCTTTTCTTTCACCTTTCTTTTTTTTCCGTCCTTTTAGACGAAAGCGGATTGGACATCCCATAAAATGATAAGTGATTCGGAATTGATTAATTAAATAACGACGATAAGACTCAACAAAAAGTTTTGTGTCGTTGATAAAAAGGATAAAACTAGGTGGATTCACATCTACTTGCGTAAGATAATAAATACGTAGACGCTTCCCTTGAATTGCTGGAGGGTGGTTCATTTGGACCGCTTTTTCCACAAATGAATTAAGTTGGCCTGTAGAAACTCTCTTAGCTAAATTTTCTTTTACTTCGTAAATATGGGGGAAAATCTGATCAATATTTCTTCCCGTCTTTGCAGATCCTATGATAATTGGCAAATGAGCTACAAAAGAATGTGATTCTCTAAGAGCTAATTCTGCATGCTCCATTCGAAGTGTATCTACAGTATCCCACTTATTTAGGAAAATGATACATCCCTTTCCCTTGTCTTCAATCATCGTAAGAATATTTTTCTCATGAGCCGTAAGACCTGCATGAATATCTACAATAAGAAGACAAATGTCAGCCCGTTCAATCGCCTCTTCTGAGCGAATTGCAGCAAATTTTTCAATTACATCTGCCTCTGATTTTTTCTTTCGAATCCCTGCCGTATCAATAAAAACACAAGAGCCGATCTCCACATCAATCGCATCTCTTGTTGTTCCTGGAACATCACTGACCACACAACGATTTTCATTCAAAAGATAATTAATCAGCGTTGATTTTCCTACATTAGGCCGACCAATAATCGCCACTTTAGGAAGAGCATCCTCTTCTTCGCTAATTTTTTCTTCTTCTTCGGAAGGAAGAATTTTTTCTAAAAGCTCAGCAACCCCCCTTCCATGAATCGCAGAAATCGGAAATACATGCTCAAATCCAAGGGAATAAAACGGAGCTTCAATCCCGGTACGCTCTTGTGCATCGACTTTATTAACAGCAATATATACAGGCTTTTTCTCTTTCAATAAACTTTTAGCAATCTCCTCATCAGCTAAAGTAATGCCAGTTGTACCATCGACAACTAAAACAATAGCATCCGCCTCATTAATCGCTAACATACTCTGTATGCGAATTTCTTCACAAAACGCGATCGCGTTATTTTTCGCGATCCCCCCAGTATCAATAAACTGCGCCGTTTTGCCAAATACGGTTACTGTTTTATAGAGTCGGTCTCGAGTAACCCCCTCAATATCTTCGACAATGGAAAGTCTCCCCCCCGTAATTCGATTAAAGAGAGCAGATTTACCCACATTGGGCCGTCCTACCAGAGCTATTGTATACATCGATTTCATAATACCAGATATTCTACCCTAACACCGGATAAAAAGATTCTAAAAAAATTACACTTCATTTTTCACAAGAGTTCAGACACCCCCGTTCTTAGAAAAGGCTAAACTATGTCAACCCTTCAATTGCACCTTACCAATTTTAATTGCTGACTCTGTTTGATGAATACTAGTAATGAATACACCTTCCCGCCCTCCCTTAATAAACTTTATTTTATCAATCATTTTTGGATCAGTTAAAATAATATCGATTAAAGTCGCTTTATCAGGCCCTAGCTGCATTTTAAAACGGTATTCATCACCATTGCTGCTCCTCTGAAATTCTACTATATTTTTAGTCGCATACTCTTTCCAATTATCTTTAGCATTCCACCTTAACCACTCCATTTGGTCCGATTTCTTCACCTTTATCTCAATTTCTTCACTAATCTCTTCTTTAGAATAAATAGAATTCCACACGCTGTCATTCTTATTAAATTTAACTTGAGGTGGGGTTTCTACTCCTTCCATTTGGTTATAATTTTTCTTTGACAAGAGATAAATAGCAGCAATATTACCAATAACAGGAATCGAAAAAAGGATAAAACGGAAGTCTTCCTTGTTTTTTAAATGTGTATAATAGTGACTTGTATCAATAGCTCCCTGTTCCATAAATCGCAAAAAAACCTTCTTTTGCACGAAACTCACTAAATTAGTAAATGAACTAACCACGGGGACGCAATTAAGCACATCAATAACAAAACAAAAGTCACAATTAAAATTATCAGAGTAACCACCAAAACAACAATTCATTTTTACACCAAAAAATAATAGTTTTATCTGAGTTAATTATATTGAAGACATTAATACATTTCAAATATTTTGTTTTTATAAATAAAGTTTATATATATTAATCATGTAAAATTTTTTTAGACAAACAGCGTATGGATAGGATGATTCAAGATTTGAAATCCTTCATGACTATCTTAAAATTTAAACTAGCATTCTTTTAAAACTGAATACTAGTCTAATTTTAAAAAAAAATAAAACCCCTTATTTGGGAACAACTCTATTTATAGTCATTTAAAAGCCGATACACCCTCAAAATAAAAACCAAACCTTCAATTACGAGGTGTATATATCAAAAAAATGAATCAAGATTAAACAATATCTTCATAGATTTTTTTTAGGAGCTTGGCCAGCTCGTCGCGATTTAAACTCTTTAGTTCATTTTCATCATCGTAACCGACGATGTTTTGGATAAGATTTTTTTTGCGCTCGATGAGAGCGTGAATGTGCTCCTCAATCGTGTGCTTAGTAACGAGCTTAAAAACGCTAACTCCACGATTTTGTCCGAGGCGATGAACGCGGTCAGTGGCCTGATTTTCTTTAGCAGGATTCCACCATCGGTCGTAATGAATAACAACAGATGCGGCAGTGAGGTCAATCCCCACTCCTGCTGCTTGAAGGGATCCAATGAAGACTGCGCAAGAAGGATCTGTCTGAAACCTTTTAACTGGTTCACGTCGATCTTTTGTTGATCCTCGAATTTCCGCATAAGAAATTCCCCGTTTAGTGAGATAACTTCCAATAATATCCATCATATCTAAGTACTGAGAGAAAATCACAAGCTTTTGTCCACTTCCAAGAGTTTCATCAAGAAGGTCAACAAAAAGCTCCCACTTTCCACTTTCATGATTTTCATAGTTCCCTTTATCTTTTAAAAAAAGCGCAGGATGATCACATATTTGCTTTAATTTATTGAGAAGAGCGAAAACGTGGACGTAGAAATTTTTATCCTCTTCTTCAAGAATACTTTTTGAGTTTACAGCAACTTCTTCATAAATACGCTGCTGCTCATCGGAAAGATCTACAAAAGCAATCTCTTCAATTTTATCGGGAAGATCTTTCAATACATCTTGTTTTTTTCTTCTTAAAACAAAAGGAGCTATGAGTGCAGAAAGAGCTTCTTGCCTATTTTGATCTCCACTTTTTTCAATCGGGGTCACATACTCATCTTTAAATTCTTGATTACTTGGAAGAAATCCTGGAAGGATAATATCAAAAAGAGACTTTAACTCTGAAAGAGCGTTTTCAATTGGAGTTCCTGTAAGAGCAAGTTTCATCTCTGCATCAATCCCTTTTAGTGCGGTATGAATTTGAGATTTTTGATTTTTAGCTACTTGCATTTCATCAAAAATTGCTACTTCAAACTGCATCTTTGCAAAAAGTTCTTTATCACTTCGTAGAACTCCATAGGTTGTAAGAATAATATCCCCTTTCATTTTTAACTCTTTAGCAGAACGAAAAGGTCCATGATAGGTATGCGATTTAGCTTTAGGAAGAAATTTTTGTAAAAGCTCCTCCCAATGATAGACAACTGATGTAGGGCAAACGACTAAAAATTTAGAGCGCTCGGTCTTTTTCTTATTTGCCATTACTGCTGCAATGAGAGCCATTGCTTGGTGAGTTTTCCCAAGTCCCATTTCATCACAAAGGAACCCAGACAACCCATAAGTATATAAAAACCAAAGCCAACGAACCCCTATCTCTTGATATGGACGTAAAACACTTTTCAATCCTTTGATGCTTGGCATCTCTGTAATATGAATGCCATTTAAGGTATTTAATGTTGCAAATATTTCTTTTTCTTCAGGAGCTCCCCCTTCTGGGATCTTTACCTCTTCAAATATAGACAATCGAATCCAATCTAATGTGGAAAGCTTAAGAAAATTTGTTCCTTCCTGAAAAGCTCCCTTCGAAATTTTCATGAGCCAGTGAAATCGCCTATCTTTTAGCGTAATCATTCCTGCATCAGAAAGTATAAAAAGACTAAACCGAAGAAGCCCTTCATAGACCTCAGAAATCGGGACTTCCCCATAACTTGATGTATAGACAAGATCCATCAACCATTCTTTTCCAGCGGGCTTTACACCTCTTAGCGTAAGCCGAAGTTTTGCTGGCTCAATGAGTCGATTATCTAAATGAAGAATATAGGGCTTAATTCGCTTGAGTTCATGTTTAATAAAATAGGGAAGTTCATCTGGCTGAATGATATATCTTCGAGCATATTTACTTGGAATCTTTAAGAGATCGGGAATTTCAACAAATCCTTTTTCATGAATGTAGACAAAGTCCCCAAATACTTTCGGACTCTTTTCTTTAGCCCACTCTTTAAAGGTATATTTTGGCTCTACAATGACCCTTTCATTTTCATCCAAAGTGACATAAAGCCCTGTTTTTTCAAGCCCAGAATCTGCAAAGAAAAAACCCTGTATTTGCTCTAGCTCATCTCGGTTTTCATGAATAAATTGAGAAATATCCTCTCCCCGAACAACTTCCTCTTGAATAACACTTTTACGGTCACTTGCATTAGCTCTTGAAAAAAAACCCTGACCTTTTACATAAACCCATGTCCCAAAGTCTACTACTTCGTTAGAAATATCAAAAAAAGAAGCATCTCTCTTTAATAATAAACTAGATCCTTCCATTTCGTAGCTCATCTTCATTTCAAGACTTGCTAGGTGAATCTGAAATCCTTCCTGTCGATTAAGCCAAAGTCGATTTTTTTCGATAAAAGAAGGGATCATTTCTTTTATAATTACTTTTTCTTTCCCTTTAAAAAGCTGCCTTGTAATACGAAAAAAACCTCTTCCTGACAAATACACCCAAGGATCAAAAAAAGCAGAAAGAGATCCATTTAAATCTCCTGGCTCAAAGAGATAGAGGGTAATATGTAGATTCTCCTCTCGATCAAAAAATAGGTGATAGGATGCTTCTATAGGCTTTCTACTAATTGCAGTTCCCACCAAATACTTTTCAAGCATGGCAGGATGCCTTTCTAAAAATGGACCTATTTCCTCTTCAGTGAGCGTGTTTTTCTTTAATAACGCATCTCTGTGTTTAGAAAAAAAACCAATCCCCGGAACAAAAATCCAATCTTCCCACTCAATCCTTTTTCCACCCTGCTCGATTTCTATCGGTTTTGAGCGAATATGGAAACTTCTTGTTTTTTCATCAAAAGAGATCCCTTCAATCACAACATCTCTAAACTCAAAAACTTTCAAGTTTGTTTCATAATTTGTCAAAGAGACGATTAATCTTGGCCAATCATTGGGCTCTATTTTCATCTCAAAATAGAGCTCATCCCTTTTTACATAGATCATCTGAGGAAGCTCTCTGCTGTATTCATCAAAAGAAATCGCCGCCTGACCGCGATCATCTTCCAATACCATGCACCACTTAGCCAAATCAGACCAAAAAGAGAGCTCAAATTTTAACTCTGGACTAGGCATTCCTCTTCGCCACCTCTCAAGCTCCGCTCCATCGAGATTCGAAAATTTAATAGAGGTTTCTTCTGTTTCAGGCTTTTTATGGTCTATCCATTCATTCAGCTTTTCTATCCCCTCTTTTCGTAGAACCTCGCACTGAAAGCCTCTCAGATCCCTTGCAAGGGAATAAACATTTCCCTCATGCTTTAAAACACCTGTTTGATACCCTTCTTGAAAAGCCAATATTTCAAAAATATTTTTCCAAATCGAATGCTGAAACCGTACATGAAGAGGGTCTTTATACCCTCTAAAAATAATTAGGGCACCTGCGGCCAAATGGGCACATGTTTTTTTCTTTTCTGCATCAGCACAGGTACAAAATTGATCCTGAATGACCCCTTCATCATCGAGCTGTATGAATATCCAAATCTCCGATTCATCCAGAATTTCCACCTGATAGGTAGGACCTGAGAAAAGGACGCTTCGAACACACCCCTCACTAATAAACCTCTTAGCCTTTTCTAAATCAGCAGCATCAAACTTTAGCTCGCTCTCAATCTCCATGCCCTTCCAGCCCCCTAAACCCCTTAGCATGCAGAAACGACTTTTTTTATGCCACTCTGATATGCATTTTTCTTCCATTATCCCTTATTTTAATTTTCTCCCCGATATTGAATAAGAAAATAAAAAATTTTCTTATGTTTTTTATTACAGACTAGCCCCCCTTTATAAAACGCCCTAAATTAAATTAATTTATTTACAATCGGCCCATTTCTTATTATTAATAAAAAAATATACAACCCACAAAAAGCATTATTTTAATAAATGAAATTGCTTTTTATTAGATAAAAAAATATAATAATCATAAGATAAAAGTGGGTTAATTATGATAGAAGCAAAAATCACAACAGAAATATACCAACAACCGTCAAATTATAATAATTCTTATAGTGGTCTATTTGATAAAATAAGAAAAATAGCTTATTATATTTTTGAATTTATTAAAAATATTTTAACAACAAGAACCAGATCAAGCTCAATAAAAAAATCCATTAAAGGAGATCCTGAGACCCTGCTCAACTTTCTAAAAGGGAAGAGTCTAACCACCAAGGAAGCCCTTGACCACCAACTTGATATAGATGTTCGTAGATCTAATGTATCGATAAATGGCATTAAAGTTTCTTCTAAGCAAGAGTTTTATAATCAATTCAGCAACCAATCAGAAGAGTTCTTAACAGCTTTAGCTCTTTGTACGCAGCAAGGCTTTTTAGCTCGCTCATTCAGCGAATTATTCATTAGAACGCAGGAAACCAACGATTTTCCAATGCAAGTTGAGGGATCTGTAGTCTATAATATAACTAAACTTCCGGACTCCCTCTATGAAATCGAGGCTTCAACCAAGTTTAATATTATAAATACTGAATGCGAGAGCGTAGAACTCGTCGGAACGGCTTTTATATCGGAAAGAGCTACAATCAATACTGCTGGCAAAGTTAACGAGTATGTATACGAATTTAAATTAACTGAAATTCTTTAAAAATAAATTAAAATTCACAAAAAAGGGACAGCGGTAAGCCGGATTCTGTCTTGGACAATCATTCATCTAGGCTAAGCATCGCTACTTAACTCATGCGAATCTCGAAAAAACACTAGCGGAGAGCCTTGTTTTTTCTTTTCTTGCTTCAGATGGGGTTTGCCACCTCCCATATCTCTATGGATAGGGCTGGCTCTTAAAGCTAGCTTTTCAGCCTGTCTGCAACCTCAAAAAGATTACAGCGGGGTATTTTCTGTTGCACTTTCCGTGGCCTTACGGCCCCCAGTCTTTGACTGGCATCTTCTCCTGTGAAGTCCAGACTTTCCTCTGTAGGCTTTTAAACCCATACAGCGATTGTCTTGCCATCCCTTTTTTGTGAGAATATTTAGAACAGCTTTCTTTAATTTGCGAGAGTTGTTCTTCTTCTTCTTCTCTTGACGGTCGATCCAGCTTCTTGCTCTTCTGTGCCTTCTGCTGCCCAATAGTGAATTCTAGAGCAATGTTCACAAAAAACAATATTATTCCCTTTTCGAACTAAGTTTTCATGTTGCGCTGTAAGAGCGATGTGGCATCCTGTACAATTTCTATTTTCAATAGGAACAACAACACGATCTTTCTTATTTTTCAGAAGCTTTTCATATATAGGAAGAATTTCTGGATCTGCCTCTTTTGCGATTTCTTCTCTTTTTTTCTTTAGGTCGCTTCCTTCACGGTTGATCTCTTTGATTGTCTCTCTAATCTCACCTTCAAGTTGCTTGCTATTTTTATCTGACTCTGCAAGAGAGCCTTTTGTTTTTAAACAAATTTCTTCTTCTGCGTTCTTTTTATCAACAAGATTAAAAAGAGTTTGCTCAAATCCAGCTCTTTCTCTTTCAAGGACAGTAATTTCTTTTGTTAAAGCATTGAATTCATCTATTTTTTTAATAGAGGATTGCTGAGCTTCGAGTTTTTTAATTCTCTCTTTATGTTCTTCAATTTTTCTTTCATAAAGAGTGCACTCATCACTTAAATGCCCTATTTCATGCTCTTTTTCCCCAAGCTGCTCAATGAGTTCTTTTCTTAAAGTCTCAATCTGCTTTAACTCATCTTGCCTTTGCTTCTTCAATCGCATTAGACGGATCATTTTGATATCGTATTCTTGAATAGCTAAAATAATTTTGAGAGATTCGCGCATGTTTTATGGTCTCTTGGTTAAGGACAGAAATTTAGAGTAATTTACAGTCTCTCATGAATATCCTTCAAGGAAAATTATCTTTCTTTTTTTCCTTACCTTTTCTATCCTACTGAACAATTTTTTTTCTGGAGGACGCGTGGGATTTTTAAAAAAATATCTAGAGACATGTAAAGATGTCGATAAACACCTCAAATCCATTGCTTGCCTTGCAAGTTTGGACAATTTAGTCCAATCTTATCCAACAGTCGGAAACGCTATTGTCAAAGAGCTTCTCCAACAACGCACTTTTTTAAAATTAATCGCATCAGAGAACTACTCTTCTTTAGACGTCCAACTTTCAATGGGAAATCTTTTAACCGACAAATATGCTGAAGGATTTCCTCACCACCGCTTCTACGCAGGATGTGGAAACATCGACGTAATTGAAGAGCACGCAGTAAACACTGCAAAAAAACTTTTTAATGCAGAACATGCATACGTGCAACCTCACTCTGGAGCAGACGCTAATCTCGTTGCATACTGGTCGATTTTAATTAAACATGTAGAATCTAAAGAAATAGAAAAACTTTCTAAAAAATCAGTAAATGACCTTACCCCTGAAGAATATGAGCAAATTCGATCTCTTTTCGCAAAGCAAAAGATGCTCGGATTAAGTCTTGAAGCGGGAGGGCATTTAACCCACGGCAGTCGGGTAAACCTCTCTTCTAAAATGCTTCATGCGTTCTCTTATGGCGTTGATCCAAAAACAGGGTTACTCGATTATAAAGAAATAGAAAGACTTGCGATGGAAATTCGCCCACTTATTTTACTCGGAGGGTACTCTGCCTATCCACGCCTTATTGATTTTGCAAAACTTAGAGAGATTGCTAACAAAGTAGGCGCCGTTTTAGTGGTTGACATGGCCCACTTTTCAGGCCTCGTTGCAGGGAAAGCACTGACAGGCAATTTCAATCCTATCCCTTTTGCAGATGTTGTTACCTCAACTACACACAAGACACTAAGAGGCCCTAGAGGTGGAATCATTCTTTGCAAAAAAGAATATCAAGAATTTATCGACAAAGGATGTCCTATCGCTTTAGGAGGCCCTCTTCCTCATGTAATGGCTGCGAAAGCTATCGCATTTGAAGAAGCGCTTTCTCCTGACTTCGAAACCTATGCCTCCCAGATTATTCTCAATGCAAAAGCCTTAGCAGAGGCATTTCTTTCCTTAGGATGTCGCTTAATCACAAACGGAACAGACAATCATCTTGTTTTAATCGACGTCAATAGCACCTATGGGCTTACAGGGAGACAAGCAGAAACCGCTCTTTCTTCTGCTTCTATCACTCTTAATCGAAATAGCATACCCCACGATCCAAA
Source organism: Chlamydiia bacterium (assembly GCA_044233345.1). GTDB lineage: Bacteria > Chlamydiota > Chlamydiia > Chlamydiales > 2-12-FULL-49-11 > JBIIKD01. Next base: position 2,789 of record JBIIKD010000004.1, on the reverse strand, counting down.
TGGCCCTTGGTATACTTCAGGAATTCGTCTAGGATCTCCTGCGCTAACCACAAGGGGATTAAAAGAAAAAGAGATGAGAAAAATTGCAGAGTGCATCCATCGTTTATTGAAGGCAACATCTTCTTGCGAACAGAGTAAAAGTAAGATAGTTGTAGACGAAAACATTTTAACTAGGGTACAACGAGATGTGAGCGAATTGCTAGAGCAATTCCCTCTTTATCCAGAGATTATCATCTAAGTTTGAGGTAAGGATACAATGAGTCAGAATAGATGCGACGATGAAGAATCAGAAAGCAAAAAAGGTCCCCTTGATGTAAAAATTGAGGACATGCTTGTTAACAAACGATTTATTTTTTTATGCGGCGCTGTTGAAGATCGCTCCGCCTCTGAAATTATTAAAAAACTCTGGTATCTTGAAGCAAAAGATCCTGGAAAACCAATTTTGTTTATCATCCACTCTCCAGGCGGATCTGTAGATTCAGGATTTGCAATTTGGGATCAAATTAAAATGATCTCTTCTCCCGTATACACCCTTGTAACGGGACTTGCGGCTTCCATGGGCTCAATTTTAAGTCTTTGCGCTCCTGAAGGAAAACGCTTTTCTTGTCCAAACGCCAGATTTATGATTCATCAACCTTTAATTGGTGGAACGATTCATGGACCTGCAACCGATCTTGAAATCCAAGCAAAAGAGATCATCAAAACACGCGATCTTCTTGTGAAAATCTATGTAGAAAAAACAGGAAAAACCACGCAAGCTATCGAAAAAGCCCTAGATCGTGATACTTGGATGAATGCGGAAGAAGCTAAGGCATTCGGCCTTATCGACAAAATAATCCTGTCCTACAAAGAGATCGGGTTTTGATTTGATATCCTTTCACAAATACCATGGGGCTGGCAATGATTTTATCCTTACGGAAAATCCATTGGCAGCCCAACATGCACGAATTCTTTGCCATCGTTATTTGGGCATTGGGGCAGATGGTGTTTTGCTTTTAGAACCGTCAGAAATCGCCGATATAAAAATGCGAATCTTTAATTCTGATGGATCAGAAGCTCCTTGCTGTGGAAATGGCCTTCGATGTGTCGTAAAACATTTAAAAAAATCTGTTACTATTGAATCATTAGCTGGTATTTCTGAAGGAATCTACACTCCCTCAAGCATTTCGATAACACTACCTAAAGCATTGATCCTTAAAAAAATAGACATCGGCTATCTTGTTGATACTGGCGTTCCTCATTTAGTTCTTTTCGATGAAATTTTTTTTAAAAATGCAAAAAACTATCGATTAGATATGAATGTCAATGTAAGCTTAGTCTCCAAAACGGGCGATGATATATCGATTCGAACATATGAACGAGGTGTAGAAGGAGAAACTTTAGCTTGCGGAACAGGTGGAGCAGCTGCGGCACTGATTCTCAAAGAGCTGAATCCAAACAAGAATAATTTTAACATTATATTTGCCTCAGGAGAGGTCGCACTGTACTCCTTTGATTCTAAAGGGCGTCTTTGGATGGAAGGGATCATTAAATATCTTTTTGAAGGAAATTATGAAAATGAAGATTGGTGTTCCGAAAGAAATTAAAGATATGGAATTTCGTGTTGGCGCAACGCCAACAATGGTTGCAGGATTTATTGAATCTGGCCATATCGTAGTTGTAGAAACAACCGCCGGAAGTAAAATCGGTTTTACAGATGACATGTATGAAAAAGCAGGGGCAAAAATTGTAGCAACTGCTAAAGAAGCCTGGGCTTCTGATATGGTTCTTAAAGTAAAAGAGCCTCAAGATTCTGAATTTCCTTACATGCATAAAGGACAAATTCTGTTTTGCTATCTTCACCTCGCACCTGATGCTAACCAAACACGCCAACTTCTAGAAAAAGATGTAATTGCAATAGCCTATGAAACGGTTATTGACAGACATGGGAAACTACCCCTTCTTACTCCAATGAGTGAAATTGCAGGAAGAATTTCGATTCAAGCTGGGGCATACAGCCTACAAATGGCCAATGGTGGACGAGGAATTCTTCTTGGAGGCGTTCCAGGAGTACTTCCTGCTGAAGTGCTTATTTTAGGCGCAGGAGTTGTTGGAACGAATGCTGCCCAGATGGCTCTTGGAATGGGTGCTGATGTAACCATTTTAGATAGAAACCTCGACCGCTTAAGAGAGCTTGATGCCATTTATGGCGGACGCCTAAAAACATTATACTCTACCCCTCAAATCATCAAAAAGTTGATCACTCATTCAGACTTGGTTATTGGCGCAGTTCTCGTTCCCGGGAAAAAAGCACCCCACCTTGTTACAAAAGAAATGGTACACACGATGCAGCCCGGCTCTGTTCTTGTTGACGTTTCGATTGATCAAGGAGGCTGCTTTGAAACATCGAAGCCAACTACCCACTCTAACCCAACCTATAAAGTAGGTGACGTCGTTCACTACTGTGTAGCAAACATGCCCGGAGCGTGTGCTCGCACTGCAACACAAGCGCTTACGAACGCAACATTCCCTTATGCAATCCGTATCGCGAATGAAGGCTACGCGAAAGCCCTAAAAGAAGATGAGCTCTTTCGTCATGGGCTAAACATATTCTGCGGCCGCGTTACTAACCGCCATGTCGCCGAGGACCTTGGCTATGAGTACGTTCCTGCAGAAAAACTACTCATTTAAATTCGATTCACTAAAAGGGTGGTACTTTTCATAGGCCTCCCTTTTTAGATTAGGTGAAACCGCTGTATAAATAGTAGTAGTAGCAAGGCTTTTATGACCTAGGATCTCTTGGATGGTTT
>JBIIKD010000083.1:0-6434 GCA_044233345.1 Chlamydiia bacterium | reverse complement strand
CTCCTTCACAACAGACGCTGGATTTTCCACCACCTCACCGGCAGCGATCTGATTGATTGTCTCCTCAGAGAGGACCCGTATTTTTGATCTCATACCCCAAGAATACCACAGATCGCTTTATACTCAACTTCAAGAATTGTTTTTTATCCCTACATCTGGAGAAAGAGGTGTATATAGACAAGAAGAATGGAAAGTGGTACATTTTTATTTATGAAGACACAAGAGACACACCCAGATACATGGAACCTTTCTAACTTACTTGGTGGTAAAGGGGCATCTCATGAAGGAATTGACCAAGTCCTTTCCCATGTTGAAAAAGAGATCGCTTCTTTTAAACTTGCTCTTCCAGATCTTTTAGATTCCTACCAAAAAATTGCCTCTCTTGCTTCAGAAGCTAGCGCAGTAATTGGTTGCTATTTAGCACAAGATGTTACAGACACAAAAGCGATGGAGTTGGAAGCAAAATCAAGCTCAATCCATGCAGCTCTTCACGGGTTAAGTTTACAAATTGATCAGCTCCTTTTTGATCTTTCTGAAGATGCCTTTGAAGATCTTATAAAAAAAGTCCCAGATCTTACCTTTCCTTTAAGAGAAAGAAGATCTCTTGCAAAAGAAAAGATGTCCCTTGAAAAAGAACTTTTAGCATCTGATCTTGCTGTTTCTGGTTTTCATGCCAATTCCTCTCTCTACTACACCCTAATTGGAACGCTACAATTTCCATTTGAAAATAACTCTTTAAATGTAAGCAAGATGGAAAACTTCCTCTGGCACAAAGAAAAAGAAAAACGGCGTACAGCAATTGCTTCGATGGAATCTGTTCTTCAAAAAAATGAAATGTTTTTTGCCCAAATCCTCAATAACATTCTCGATTTTCGTCTTCGCCTCTACAAAAACCGAGGTTGGACAAATTATCTCCATGAAACACTTAGACAAAATCGGATGAGTGAAAAGACTCTACAGACTATGTGGAGCGTTATTGTAGCAAACCACGGGCACCTAAAAAAGTTCATGGATGCAAAAGCTCACTTACTTGGGTTAAAAACATTAGATTTTACCGATACAATGGCTCCTTTATCTATTGAAAGCGATACCCACCTCGATTGGAATTTTGCCTGCAATGAAATCTTAACCCAATTTCAAAAAGTAAGCCCCTCTCTAGCTTCCTTTTCAAAGCGAGCTTTCAAAGAATCTTGGATCGAATCTCGCCCCTGCGATAAAAAGCGAGCTGGCGGATTTTGCACCAGCATGATGGACTCAAAAGAGACCCGCATTTTTATGACTTTTTCTGGCTCATCCCATTCCATGGGAACTTTAGCTCACGAACTTGGCCACGCTTATCATGCAGATGTTCTCTACAAAAAACCCTATCTTTTACGCGACTACCCCATGAACCTTGCTGAAACTGCATCAACCATGTGTGAAATGATCGTTTCTGATAATGCAATCAAAAATGCAAGTAATGAAAAAGAAAAACTCTCCCTTCTCGACGATAAAATCACAGGGTATCTCGCATACAGCATGAACATTTACAGCCGCTTTCTTTTTGACTCTAAAATTCACGAAGAACGAGCAAAAGGGTTTATCACCCCTGAAAAAATGAATGCATTCATGTTAGATGCGCAAAAAGAAGCTTATGGGAATCACCTTTCTGAATATTTCCCCCATTTTTGGTGTTATAAGATGCACTTTTATTTTACTGATGCCTCTTTCTACAACTGGACCTACACTTTTGGCTTTCTGTTTAGCCTTGGTCTTTATGCTCACCTAACTAAAGCTGGAACCTTTGAAAAAAGTTACGAAGCCCTTTTAATGGACACTGGTAGCATGAATGTAGAAGATCTTGCGAAAAAGCACCTTGGAGTCGACCTCACGCGGGCTGACTTTTGGCAAGGCGCCATAGACATGTTAAACAAAGACATTCAACAATTTATCGATTTATCGAACCGACTTTAACTTCTTCTACCCGTATAATGTATTTAGGATTGATTTGAAGAACCTCATCCCCTTCTGATATATCGATAAAAAGCCCCTCAAATAACTCTAATTTTGCCAAAAACAGCTTGCAAAGACCGCTAGTAGGGAATGATTTACGATACTTTCTTTCATCCGCCATTGTAATTATTAAATCAACCATATTTTTATTTATTTATTTAAATATTAATTTATAAAATAATTATCGAGAATTATTAGTAATTAATAAACATATATCAAAAAACAGATAAATTTTTAATAATCTCAAGGACTATATCGCTCTATAAAAATCAAAAGCTGAATAATTTCTTGATTTTGCTTAAAAAATTTTGTACCCTCAAGGAATGCGCATTCTTTCAACATTAGTAAGTCTTGCTATTTTAGGGTATGGAGGCTACTGGACTAATCTTAATTATCCAGATTTAAAAACCCGCACCATGGAATGGATCGAAAGTGGAAAATTTCATACTTTAGAAGCTCGCTTTACAGCAGAGCAAATCATGGACATGAACCGAAAGGTTCTTCTTAAGGATGAACGCCATAAATTTCTTACCCCCTCCACAAAATTTTCCCCCTACCTCCTTATGGAAGTAAAATTTACAAGCAACCTAGAAACTGGAGAGGGAATTATTTTATGGGATCTTCTCGACGGAGAGATGGTCCTCAACACCAATCACTGGGAAAAAACCCACGGATTTTGTGATTGCATCAACGCAAAAATCGCTAAAGATGAATTTCGGGTAATCAACACCCTCTCAGAAAGAGGAGGCATCTTAGACCGCGAAAGCCTCCTTCAAAGCCTACAGGTAGAAAATGATCTCCTTTCTGCATGGCTCGATGGATGCCGTAGAAAAAAACTCGTTGTACAAACAGGAAGTCAATATCGCCTTCACTTACAAAAACCCCGATTATCCCCAAGACCCCAAACAATCATCGATGACCGCTTGGTAACTAAATCCTATAAATCTTCAGACCGCCTTGGCAAGCGTTTTTCTGATAGCCAAGTCAAGCGCATTGCAGAAGCCGCCTTCGGCCAAGACTTCGCGATTCGACACACCCTTGACGTCTACCTACCAATCTACTGCATCACTATTGAAAATCCCGACGGCTCCGTCCACAGCTCCTACTGGAATGCCCTCAACGGCAAGCAGCTCCCCTTCACCGCCCTTTTGGAATAATCTCTTTCTCAGCTCTGGAACAAACCGAAAAATTTTCTCATCCTCTACCGCATTACAATCCAAATACCACTGCTTTAGATATTCCTGATTATTTACGACCCCACCATTGTCCATCCTTTGCTTTTTTGCAATTTTATTTCGCCAAAAATACTTCTCCGTTCGATGAACATAATGATTAATCACAGCGCCGAATGGTTTTATTTCCCATGCAAAAATATCCATGGTTTCCTCCCGCGTTGTTTTATCTGGGAAAACAGGAAGGCGATTTTCTAAATAATAAAAAGTGTGGGGCACACATAAACACATCTTTTCTAAATCTACAGATTCAGGTTGCAAAATCGATTTTACCGCAATATTTCGTATACTATTATCCTCAGCCTTTAGCGTTAACATTTCTATCATAAGCTTTCCTGGTAAAATATCCTGTACGCAACTGGTTCCAAAACATTGCCAATTCAATACAACGGCTGGATACTCTTCATACCCCTTCAAAAACATCTGCAAATCAGGATCTTCAATAGGAAGAATAAATTCATCTACATCGATAATGGCAAGCCATTTAGTGACTCCCTTAAAATTTTCAATAGCATCTTTACATGCAGGCCACTGGGTCAAATAAACCCAATTTTTTAGATCCTCTTTGCCACTTGGCCAATCAATAAGCGTCACATCCCCTTTTGCAATATAAGGAGCTAAAACCTCCAAATAATTATCTGTGCTATCATTATTATATAATCGAAAATGCTCCACACCAAGCATCTTATGATACTCAATCCACTCTCTAAAAAAAGGTGCTTCATCCTTAAATACAGAAGAGATCACAAGAGTGTGTTCGTACGCATAAAGACTCCACGATAAAAAAAATACTCCAAACCAACTTTTCATAAACTAATCCTTATCCATTCTTCAGGAACGAGGTCTTTTTCTTTAATTGGACACCCAGGAGCATACCATTTAGGAGGTGCAACAACTATTTTCTGAGGATTTTGATTAAGATATGCTGCCCACCAAGAAAAACTAGAATTAGAGATGATATTATGATCGCACATGCTCATTAAGTACAAATCATGATAATGAGATTCATTTTCAATAAAAATGAATTTTCTATCTATACCAGCAAGCTCCTTTTTACAATCTTTTATTTTATTTGAAAAAACCAAAAAAACGACATTTTCAGAAAACAAAGCAAAAGCCCTTTCAAAATAAGCTCGACCATATTGAATATATACTTTTTGATCAGGGTCATGATCAAAATAAGAGCGCATGTGCAACGAAACTGTTTTGTTATTTCTCAGAATTTCACCATATTTTTCTTCTAAATACATAACAATTTCAGCTGATGGCAAAAAAAGGTCAATAATCTCTTTTGTATGATCCTTGAAATATTTTTCTGATTGAAAGTATCCATGAATACGGATGTTTTCTTTATAGGGAATAGGAGAAAAATCTGCACTTTCTTCATAAAAATCACTCAATATTTTGTCCCCATGAGGGATTTCTATATTTAAATGATAAAAAAGATTCTCAAAATTAAGAAAATTATCATTCGATGGATCCAACACAAAATCAGGAAAAACAGGAGTCAGCCCATGATCTAATCCATAACTTATAGTCGCTGCGATAACAAACATTTGATTACCGAGCTGTCCAGTAAGCTTCCCCTCCACAAAAGGCGCGCTTTCTAGAGACCCGATAAAAGAGATCATTGCTAAAAAAAATTTGCACATAAGCATCTTCATTCAAAAGAAAATTGAAAGAAACATTACGGAAAAACATCTTTTGCTCTCAATCAAAATCCAACACTTGTGATAAAATCCCCTTTACTACTAGACTACTCACGAAACTGAATGCGGAAAGGTGGCTGAGTGGCCGAAAGCGCTTCCCTGCTAAGGAAGTATACCCCTAAAGGGTATCGGGGGTTCGAATCCCCCCCTTTCCGATTGGTATAAAGTATGACGAAAAAAGGGTCCTCTTTGCATACAGTGCCTGCCTCCAAAGAATCGGAGATGATGGTCCTTGGATGTATGCTTACAAGCTCAAGCGCCCTTAGTATTGGCGCTGACGGCCTTGAAATCTCTGATTTTTATTACACAGAGCATCAAATCGTTTTCAAAGCTCTGAAGATGGCCTTCACCTCAGATCGCCCAGCAGACGTTCATTTAATTGCAGAAACGCTCAAAAATGAAGATCTTCTTGCAGCTGCAGGAGGGATTTCCTATCTTACAGAACTTGCCCAATATGCAGGAACCTCCGCCTACATTGAAGAATATGTCGAGGTAATCAGAAAAAAATCGATACTACGACAAATGTCAGAGGCTGCAAAAAAAATTGAGCGGATTGCATCCAATGAAAGCGTTGATGTATTTTCCTCCCTTGACGAGGCGCAAAGCCTCTTTTTTCAAATTAGTCAAACGGCAAGCAAAGGAGTTGGAGTTCTTATCCAAGATCTTTTAAACGGTCTTAGAACAGAATCTCGCCTCCCTTACTTAAAAGAGCTTCAAGAAAGACAAGAAAAATATCACTCTCGCGATCCAAATGAAGCTTTAGTCGTTGGTCTTCCATCGGGCTTTACCGACTTAGATAAGCTTTTAAGTGGCTTTAACCCTTCAAACCTCATTATACTCGCCGGACGCCCTTCCATGGGAAAAACGGCCCTTGCAATGAATATCGCAGAGCATGTTTGCTTTGATCTTAACTTTCCCGTCGGGATTTTTTCTCTAGAGATGACCGCAGAAGAAATTCTTCACAGAATGATTTGTGGCCGGACCTCGATAGAATCTGAAAAAATCAAAATGGGCTCCCTTGATGGAAATGAGTACCAAAAAATCGTCGAAATTGTCCGAATGATGAGTCAACGCAAACTAATTATCGACGACCAACCTGGAATGAAAATTACCGACCTACGCGCCCGCGCTCGCCGTATGAAAGAAGTTCATGGCATTAAATTTATCGTCATCGACTATCTTCAGCTTCTATCTGGCGCAAAAGGGTTCTACAGCGCAGAAAACCGGCAAAACGAAATTTCAGAGATTTCTCGCATGCTCAAAAATCTTGCCCGTGAACTTGAAATCCCCGTCCTCTGCCTATCACAACTTTCTCGAAAAGTAGAAGAGCGCGCCGGCCACCGCCCTATGCTCTCAGACCTACGTGAATCAGGATCGATTGAGCAAGATGCTGACATCGTTTCCTTCGTCTTTAGAAGGGAGTACTACAACGCAAACGATAAGCCAGGTACAGCAGAAGTAATCGTTGCAAAAAACAGACATGGCGCAATCGGAGATGTGA
>JBIIKD010000117.1:0-4587 GCA_044233345.1 Chlamydiia bacterium | reverse complement strand
GTGATGCTTGCCTTTAGGAAAAAATTCGGCGCCTTTGGCAACTATACCTCCTCAGAACACCCCGGAAGCGTAAAAGCGAACGACTCTGCGTTTGCAGCCTTCGACCCCTTCTAACCACCGATTTTTTACACATCTTCGTAAAACTCTTACCTTATCCTCTATTGGATCCTTAGATTTAAAATCGAATATTCACCAAGCAAGACTTAAAAATAGACTTTTTTTGAAAAACCAAAAAAATAACAATTCTTTTCCCCAATTAAGAAGCCTCGACTAGGCTAACCACACGATAAGATATTCGTAATATCTTGAAGCTCAACAATTATTTCTATTGAAAATACAGGATTTCGTACAAATGAAAGTTAAACTTCATTTTATACAAAATTTACCCTATTCCCAAGAAGAATCTAAGAACGCTCTTTGTTCTTTACGAAAAGTATTCTTTTATGCGATACTGCCCCCCAGAATTTGAAGGAGTTTTATGTCTTCAGTAAAGAAGAAGCGCAAGCTTAAAATGAATAAGCATAAGCGCAAAAAACGCAGCAGAAGAGACAGACACAAGAAATAGCCATGTGGGCATACCCCGAAGAATTTGATGTTCTCGTAGTGGGAGCTGGCCATTCAGGCTGCGAAGCAGCGTACGTATCCGCGCGAATGGGATCCAAAACGTTGCTTCTCACCATGAATTTGGACACCACTGCCAAAATGAGCTGCAATCCCGCGGTGGGAGGAACAGCCAAAGGGCATATCGTACGAGAAATCGATGCTTTGGGCGGTATCATGGGGAAGATAGCAGATCGAACTGGAATACAGTTTCGCATGCTAAACCTCTCCAAAGGTCCAGCTGTCTGGTCTCCAAGATGCCAATCTGATAAGCATGCTTATGCACAGGAAATGAAGCAGGTTCTCGAGAATACCGAGAACCTTTCTCTTTTTCATGGAACAACCGTTCGTTTAATCATTGAAGAAACCCGTGTCGTTGGAGTAGAAACAGAAGAAGGGATCGCCTTTAGAGCAAAAAGCGTTATCCTCTCCTCTGGAACCTTCATGCAAGGAAAAATCCACATCGGGCAAATCAACTTTGCCGGTGGCCGGGCAGGTGATAAACCATCGGTTGGCCTTTCCGCTCACCTAAAAGAACTCGGTTTTGAACTCGGCCGCCTTAAAACAGGCACACCACCTAGAGTAAACAGCCGATCAATTGATTTCTCCAAGCTTGAAGAACAACCAGGCGATGAAGGAGTTGTTTTTTCCTACTACGAAAAAGAAAAACGCCTCCCTCAAATCTCCTGCTGGATCACCTACACAACAGAAGAGACAAAAAAAATCGCCCTCGAGCATCATAAACGCTCTGCCATGTATTCAGGAAACATCACAGGTGTTGGCCCCCGCTACTGCCCCTCTTTTGAAGATAAAGTAGTACGATTCGGCCACAAAGATCGCCACCAAATTTTCCTAGAACCAGAAGGCCTTTCCACAAATGAACTCTACGTAAACGGCATCTCCACCTCCCTCCCCTTCGACGTCCAATATGCAATGCTCAAAACAATACCAGGCCTTGAAAATGTCGAAATCGTCCGTCCCGCATACGCAATCGAATATGATTATATAAAAAGTGGTCAAGTCTCCCTTACCCTTGAATCAAAGCTTATCCAAGGCCTCTATTTTGCAGGACAAATTAACGGCACCACTGGATACGAAGAAGCAGCCGCTCAAGGACTCATCGCTGGAATCAACGCATCCCTTCAAACACAAGGAAAAGACCCCTTTATTTTACGCCGCTCTGAAGCCTACATCGGTGTCATGATTGAAGATATCATTTCTAAAACACTCGAAGAACCCTACCGCATGTTCACAAGCCGCGCAGAGCACCGCCTCCTTCTTCGTCAAGACAACGCCGACCTACGTTTACGCGAATATGGCTACAAACTAGGCCTTATCAATGAAGAGCAACACACCCGCCTCCTTAAGAAAAAATCAACCATCAAAGAAGAAGTAGACCGGCTTAACAATACCACAAAACACATCGAAGGAAAAGTCCTCCCCCTCGCCCGCCTTCTCGCTCGCCCTGAAGAAACCTACCAATCCCTCCTAGAAAAATTTCCCGATCACTTCATTGACCATGCCGAAGAAACCAATCTACAAATTGAAATCGAAATCAAATATCAAGGGTACATTGAGCGCCAATCCCAAGAGATCAAGCGCCTCGAAGAACTCGACGAAGTTAAAATCGCCAAATGGTTCGACTTTCAAAAAGTCACCGGCCTTAAAACTGAAGCCCGCCTCCGCCTAGAACGGATCCGCCCCGAAAACCTCGGCCAAGCCTCACGCCTTGAAGGGATCACCCCAGCCGACATCTCTATATTATTCATCGCCTTGAGTCGGTAAAATTATCCAATCGTCAGGAATAACATCCCAAGTGTCTTCTTTATATTTAGGAGCAAACCACACACTTGGGGCAACTACTATTTTATCTGGATTTTGATTTAAATAGGCCGACCACCAAGAAAAGGATGAATTTGATATGATCTGATTTTTGCACATACTCATTAAGTAAAAATCATGATGAAAATGCTCTTTTTCAATAAATAGAAATTTTCTCGGAAAATTTAAGAATGCTTCTTTACACCAAGCTATATTATTCGAGAATACAACAAAAAGAAAATCTTCTGGAAATTTTTGTATCGCAGCTAAGTAATACTCTCTCGTGCAATTTGGATGACATTTTTGCTCAGGATCTTCCTTTTTATAATCTCTAAAATGAATCGCAACCGTTTTAGAATTTTCAATAATTTCTTGATGATTACTTATTAAATAACTCTTTATTTCATCAGAAGGAGCAAAAAGCTCTTGAATAAGTTCTTTATATTTTTGAAAATATTTCTCTGACTGAAAATATCCAACTATTTGCATGTTTTTTCTATAAGGAATTTCAATGTAGTGATGGCAAGGCTCTATATACGTGTATTGAATAGATTCGATGGGCACAGAGTCATCTAGACGAAAAAAAATGCACCTCCTATTTAAAGGAATATTCCATTCCGTTTCAGAATGCAATCCTGGAAATATTGCCTTTACTCCATTTTCGTAGGCAAGTGCTGTTGTAGCTGCTATCTGGAACATTTGGTTCCCTAGCTGTCCCTGCAATACCCCTATCACAAACTCTTCTCCTGCCACCATTATCGGCAATAATATGAAAAAAATCTTTAATTGCTGGAAAATCAATTTTTTTGTTAGCATTCGCAACTACCTCCTCTATGCGTAAGGTTTAAATGATTCATTTTTTCTATATTTTCGCAATTTTTTTCTATGCTTCTGCTACCTATGCATCAAATGTAGGTTTACTAATTATGGCAACAGGACGCTATATCGAATTTGTTGATCCACTCATACATTCTGCAAATAACCATTTCTGCACAAATCATAACGTCACCTATTTTGTATTTACTGACCAACCTTTTAAAGAACAAAAAAATGTAGTCTATATCTATCAAGATCGCCTTGGCTGGCCTTTTGACACAATGATGCGCTATCATAGTTACTACGATGCTCGCGATCTTTTTATAGATCAAGACTATCTCTTTGCCTGTGATGCTGATATGCTTTTTGTAGGAATGGTAGGTGATGAAATACTTAGTAAACAAACAGCTACGATACATCCAGGGTTTGTCGATCAGCGAGGAAGCTACGAAACAAATCCCTTATCAAATGCCTATATTGCTCCCGATGAAGGAGAATATTATTTTGCTGGAGGCTTTTATGGTGGATCGAGGGAAGAATTTCTCCATATTACTGAAACAAACATAGATAAAATTAATGATGATTTAGACCGGGGTGTTATTGCAATATGGCATGATGAAAGTCATTGGAATCGTTATTGTATCGACAATAAACCCACTACAATTCTTTCTCCCTCCTATTGTTATCCTGAAAGTTGGAACTTACCTTATGAAAAAAAACTTCTAGCTTTGGATAAAGAGCATGCAGCATTTCGTCAATAGCCTCCTTTGCTTTTTTTTTCTAAAAAGCGCATTTCTTCTTGCTGATTTTCCAGAAAAACCCATCGTTATACTGTCTGCATCTTACAACAATATAAAGTGGTGTGAAAAAAGTATTTTATCCATTCTAAATCAAGACTACTCAAATTACCGAATTATTTATATTGATGATTGCTCTAATGATGGAACCGCTGATATGGTAAGGGGTATAATAGAATCTCTAAACGAAACACCTCGATTAACACTGATCAAAAACAAAAAGAGAATTGGAGCACTTGCCAATTTTTATTGGACTATTCACAATCACACCAAAGATGAAGAAATTATTGTAAATCTTGATGGAGATGATTGGTTTTTTGATAGTCAAGTATTGAAAAAAGTCAACTCAGCTTATTCATCTAAAGATATCTGGTTAACTCATGGATCTATGATAGAGTACCCGTTAGAGAACACTGGTTGGAGCATCCCAATTCCTGAAGATATAATTTATCTAAATGCCTTTAGAAAATTTCGGTGTCCCTCCCACCCAAGAACATTTTATTCTTGGCTATTTAAAAAAATACACCTTAGCGATCTTTTGTATGAAGGCCAA
>JBIIKD010000036.1:0-11130 GCA_044233345.1 Chlamydiia bacterium | reverse complement strand
TGCTATGGACCTAAAAATTATTTTTGTGTACTGCCTTTGTGATGATGTGCTTAAAGCTTTATCAGTTAAGGATGATATTCAGTGTAAAATGAGTACTGCTGAAATACGGAGACAGAGCCTATAATAGTCAGCTTTTAGAAAATGAATTACTAGAGATGGCCAATATTCAATTAATCCCTCAAAGAAAACAAAAAGCAAAGAACCAACATCCTGGATATTTACAATTTATCCAAAAATCTCGCAGTAAAATCATTGAGACTGTGTTTAGTCAAATAGCAAGATGTATGCCAAGATTTTTCAAAGTACGATCCTCTACAGGACTTGATCTTAGACTTGTGCTTATTCTTTTAGCTTATACTGTAGATCGGTTTATTCCAGATCTTACACTCTAAGCGCTAGCTGCAAGAAGCAATCTACTTCGCTTTGCTTCTCGCCAAGGGGGAATACCCTTGGCTTCAAAGCTCAGCTTGTATCTTGCTTGTTTCGCTCACGCGCTTAGAGCGAATAGGTAGCCAATTGGGTTTTAAACCCAATTGGCTAGCTGGTTAATATATACTATTTTAATCCTCAGGAAGACCGAAGAGGGTTTTAAAATATTCGCGGGAGACTTCGCCGCCGATTTTAGCGATCGATTGGGTAAGGGGAATTTTTTTAGGGCAGACTTGAACGCAGTTTTGCGCGTTGCCACATTCGCTAATGCCGCCTTTGCCCATAAGGGCATGGAGGCGTTCGCGCTTGAGGGTTTTTCCGGTGGGGTTGGAGTTGAAGAGCTTGGCTTGGTTGACAACTGCAGGGCCCAGAAAATGAGAACGTTTATTTACTTGGGGACACGCTTCAAGGCAGCAGCCACAAGTCATGCAAGTGGACTCTTTATACATTGCTTCTTGCTGGGCCGGGTAGATTTTTTCTCCGAATGATTCTGAGTGGTAGTCTTCGATAGGAACCCATGCAGAGATTGTTTTAAGATTTTCAAACATCGAAGAGCGATCAACAACAAGGTCGCGTACGAGGGGGAATTTTGTAAATGGGGCAATAGTGACGGTGGAACTTCCACTTTGTTTGATGAGATTTTCAATAAGAGCTGTGCAGGCTTGGGCGGGTACGCCATTAATGAGCATAGAGCAAGAGCCGCACACCTCTTCTAAGCAGGCCATCTCCCAAACAATCGGCTCTACTTTTTTCCCATCTTTCGTTACGGGATTTTTCTGAATTTCCATAAGAGCAGAAACAATATTTAATCCTGGAACTCTTGCTAACTTGAATTCTTCCCAATATTGAGAGCCTGGAATACCTCGATACACTTTTAAAATGAATTTACCCTCTTCCATACCCGCTCTCCGTTACTAAAGGGATTTTACCTGGATGATTTTTGATCTCAGGTTTTACTTTTTTCGCCTTTGTATAATCTCTTTGTATGGGGTCAAGATGCCTTATGTCAATAGGAAGGTAAGAAATAGTTGGTTCATCTTGGTCAGAAACAAATTTTGCAACAGTTGTTTTTAACCAGCCATCGTCATCTCGACTTGGAAATTCTGGTTTATAGTGAGATCCGCGAAACTCATCTCGTAAAAGGGCTCCTTTGGCAATAGCAAGGGCTGTTTCTAACATGTAGTAAAACTGATTGGCAAATTGATATGTTTGATTAAGGACGCTACTTCTATCATCAAGTGTGATGTGTTGATAACGCTCTCTTAATTCTTTAATCTTATCAATCGCTTCTTGAAGGCCTCGATTGCTTCTTACAACGGTGCAATTAGAAATCATAATATCAGCGAGTTCATCGTGAAGTTTATGAATATTTTCAGACCCTCTTCTTTCAAGAAGATCTTGTCTAAACGCAACTTCCTTCGCTTCTGCTTCTTCAAAATATTTATTGGGTACTTCTTCAAAGCGCTTACCTAACATCTCTTCATACCAATAGACTTCATTAGCCGCAACCATTCCTCCGTATATACAAGATAGAAGAGAGTTTGCGCCAAGGCGATTTGCGCCGTGATAGCCAAATTCACACTCACCTGCAGCAAAAAGGCCTGGGATGCTGGTCATTTGCCTAAATCTTTCAAAGCGCGTTGGATCCCCCGTTGCGGGCCAATCGATCCAAAGCCCTCCCATAGAATAGTGGACTGCAGGAAAGATTTTCATCGGCACTTTTCTAGGGTCATCCCCGGTAAATTTTTGATAGATATCAAGTATTGCATCTAATTTTTGATGTGTTTTCCCATCTAAATGAGTTAAATCAAGATAGACTTGTTTTTTCCCATCTATCCCAAGACCTACATCTGTGACTTGAATAACAGATCTTGAAGCAATATCTCTTGGGACTAAATTTCCAAATGCAGGATATAAATCTTCTAAAAAATACCACGGTCGTCCTGTTTCTCCACAGGTGACTCTAGATCCATCTGGTCCTAAAATAGATTTCGTTGAATCTCCATAGACCCAAAGTCGCCCTCCCTCACCTCTTGCAGATTCTGACATCAACCGAAGCTTATCATTTCCAGGTATTGCGGTGGGGTGGACTTGAATAAATTCTGGATTGCCCATGTGCGCGCCTTGGCAATAAACTCGACCACTTGCAGCACCTGTACATATCGTAGAAAGTGTAGAGTATTTAAAAATAACTCCATTTCCCCCACTTGCAATCACTACCGCATCTGCCTTCAGCGTTACAAGTCGCATAGTGTAGAGGTCCATCATGACAATTCCTCTACAAACACCCATATCATCAATAACGCTACGCATGAATTCATGGTGCTCAAATTTTTGCACTTTTCCGCGCACTTCAAATTTTCTTACTTGCTCATCCAATGCATAAATGAGTTGCTGTCCAGTAGAGGCTCCAGCAAAGGCAGTTCTTTTATAAAGTGTTCCTCCAAAACGACGAAAATCGATTTGTCCATCAGGGCGTCTATTAAAGGGAACGCCGATTCGATCGAGCATCCGAATGATCGATGGCCCATTGTGACACATTTCTAAAATGGGTGGTTGATCTCCTAAAAAATCTCCACCTTTAATTGTGTCGTAGGCATGAATATCTGGAGAATCATCTTCTCCCATGAGGTTTACAGCAACATTAATCCCCCCTTGTGCGCAGACAGAGTGAGATCTTTTTACTTTTGTAAGAGAAATCAGCTTTACATTACACCCAAGCTCTACAAGCTTCATTGTGCAAGAAAGTCCAGCAAGCCCACCTCCAACAACAATGACTTCTTTTGCCCTATCTCTTTTCATTAACTTAGGTTCCTAAGTTAAGAAAATAGGTTCCCCATATAGCCATTAGCCCCAAAAATCCAATAAAAAACATCAGACCTGTACAAAAATAAGACATAGAAGACTGCGCTTTTTTAGATAAAATAAGACCCCAGGTAATTAAAAATGTCCAAAGGCCGTTGAATCCATGGAAAACAGAGGCGAGAACAAATATTGTATAAAGTGCGCACATAAGCAAACTTTGAAATGCCTCTCGAACGCTGAGTAGCTCAATTGATCCGAAGTCCTTAGATGCAGACATTACATATCCACTTTTGAGCTTTCGACTCTCTAAGCCTCTAATATGCTCTTTTTGTTGTTCATATCCTTGTAGTGTTTGGTGAATGCTGTCCATTTCTGCGCTGTAATGAGGAGACTCCATTGCTGTTTCCTGCTTCATTTCAAGAAGACGATCATGAACAATTGCAATTCTGTGCTCGAGGATAGAAAACTGCTCTTTTTCACGCTCGATTTCACGCTCATCGTAGAGCTTAACCCCTAATCGATCTGCCACTGGATAAAGGCCTAAGTCTACTTTTAGTGGAAGGTAATATTGCACTTTTTGGCCAAAACAAAATTTATACGGATAATCTAAAACGCGCATTTGAACTACGTGGAGAATGATTCCTACTAAAATAACCCAAGAGGAGAGCCTTTGCCAGGTGTAGGCTCGATTTCTTCCATATTTCAATTTTGGTTTATTTTGACCTAACCCATATGAATTCTGCTTTGAAGAGATCATGTAATAAATTCCAAGAATTGCATGATAGAGAATTGGAACTCCGAGTAATACAGATTCAATTACCTGAAGGTAGGGAAGATTGTGTAAAAAATTCACAGCGTGAATAAACCACATTGCGTCAGATCCGAAAAAAAGAGCAACTTGCGAATTTGTAAACAAATGCTCCGCTAAAAAAATCAAAAACCAGAGACCCATTAACGAATGGACTCGTCTCCAAACAAATTCTCTCGGAACCCGAGATGTGTCTATATACGTTGCCAAAATAGGTACTCCATTTTTAAAAGGATACTATACTGAGAGTGATTCAAAAATCAAGATTTTTGAATGTAGTTTAAAATAGAAAAAATTTCTAAATTTTAAAAACGATAATTCATATTCATTAACCGCTGTAATTTAGTCAGCTCCTGAATAGACACCTTTATTCGTTAAATCAAAAAAATCTATCGCGTTCTTTACTGTTTGATCACACACTTGTTTTAAACTGAGCTCCTTTAGTTCGGCAATCGTTCTCGCAACCTCTTCTACGTAAGCAGGCTCATTTCTTTGGCCCCGCTTTGACTGGGGCGCTAAGTAAGGAGAGTCTGTTTCAATAAGAAGATGATCTATCGGAATGTGCTTAATTACTTCACGTAACTCTGTTGATTTTTTAAATGTTGCGATGCCGCTGATTGAAATATACCAGCCTCGCTTAATCGCTTCCCTGGCTTGGCTTGTGGTTCCTGTAAAGCAGTGAAGTAAAATATTTGAAGTTTTTATAATAGAGAAAAGGTCTAAGAAAGCTTCATCTCCTCGGCAATGAATAACTGTTGGAAGGTTGTATTGACTTGCTAAGTCAAGATAGCGGAGGAGAAATTGTTGCTGAACACTTCGATTCGAATGTTCATAATGATAGTCTAATCCTGTCTCTCCGATAGCAACTAGCTCCCCATCTCTTGCTGCTTTTTCAAAGAAAGGAAAATCTTTTTCTCCATCACGCTCTACGTCGTGAGGAGTTGTGGCCCCCGTATTTAGGATAAAATCTGAATATTTTTTTTGTAAAGAAAGTGCCCTATCAAGAGTAATTGGATCTGTGTTAATGTTAATTACTTTTACAATACCCGCTTTTTTCGCTCTTGAAATGATCTGATCGACTTGTGGAAAGAGTTCATCTGATGTAAGATGTGCATGGGAGTCTATACATCTGTTGACAAATAGCTCATCTCTCATATAATACGCCTATGTATCTTTTTGCATCAGGTGTCTTTGTCCAAGCGTTTGTTCTTTCTGACTTTTTTGGAAAGCTCATTTTCATTTCTTTATTTGCTTTATCTTTTGTGACATGGCTCATTTTACTACAAAAAATACTTTTATTTAGAAATGTTAAGAGAGCTGCGAATAAGTTGCAAGATTTGATCTTTGAACAAAACACACCAGTTCTTTCCGTTCCGATGGAAAAATTCAATTCGCTAAATCAACATGAGCCTATCAATCCTTTTGGTAAAATCTACCTCTCATTAAAAAATAAAACGATTGAAATTTTAGATAAAAACCATTTCTTCCATCAAACAAATACTCCAGGATCCGCTCCTGCTGTATTTTTATCAAGAGCAGATGTCGAATTACTTGAAGTGCAAGGGCTCTCTACCATTACAGAAGAAGCAAAAAATTTAGAGAAAAACCTTTTTATACTCTCTACGGCTGTAACACTTGCTCCATTTCTTGGAATTTTAGGCACTGTTTGGGGAATTTTGCTATCTCTTGCAGAGCTTCAAAAAGGAGGCGCTGTCCACTCGAACTCCATTCTTCTAGGAGGACTTTCAACAGCTCTTGCGACAACTGTTCTTGGACTTGTAATCGCAATACCCGCCCTTGTTTCTTATAATTATTTAAGAAATGCACTTGCACGCTTTTATGGAGAAATGGAAAATTTTGGAAACATCATTCTCTCTACAATAGAATTACAATACAGAAAAGTAGATCCACTTTGAAAAGGCGACAAAACCCATACAGCGATGATTCTTCTTCTGACGGGGGATTAATCAATCTAACTCCCCTTCTTGATGTTCTTTTTGTCGTTTTGATTATGTTCATACTTATTGCCCCTTTACTCGATTTAGATCGGATTCAGCTTGCAGAGTCAAGCGAAAACAAAGCAGAATTTGTCACTTTAAAAAGTAACCATCCGATTAAAATTTATGTCCACTCCAACAGTTCGATTTACTTTGGGAAACATCCCCTCTCTTTAGAAATGCTAGAAAACACACTTCATGAGTTTTACAGAGCGCATCCTGAGGAAATTCCCGAGCTCTATATCGATAAAGAAGCTCCCTTTGGAACCTACCAAAAAATAAAAAATATTTTGGAGGGGTCTGGCTTTAAAGAACTCGATATCATCTTGAAAACCGAATGAAAAAAAATCTTCCTTCGATCAGCTTTTGTATAACTATTCTTATTCATGTAGTAGGAATTTGGGCATTTTCTTTTTCGACACCTATTGTAAAACATAAAGAAGAGGCGCGAATGCGGATTGTAACAAAAGAAATCGCTACATCAAGACCCTCTCATCTTCCCGTTCTAGTAAAAGAGAACTCTACCCCATCTATAGCTTCCGTAATAAAAAAAGAAACACCGATCAAAAAAAAACCTCTTCCTACACCTAAAAAACAAGTTCCTAAAAAAGAAAAAATTGCCACTGCACAGGTGAAAAAAAAGCTAGAAAAAGCAATGGTAAAAATGCCGCCCGCAATAAAATCTCAGGTTAAAGCTCCTGAAAAAAACCTCCCTCCTACACCAGCTCCTTTAATAGATCCTGGTATTTCAAGCACTTATTTACATTCGATCTGTACATTATTAGAAGAACAACTCACTCTTCCAGAAAGTGGAATAGTAAAGTTAACAATCACTGTACAAGCAAATGGAAAGCTTGGTATGGTGAAAGAAATTTCTTCTGAAAGCGCAAGAAATTTACGTTATTTAAAAGAGATGCTCGAAACTTTCTCTTTCCCTTCACCAGATGGGAAAAAAGAGGTAGAGTTTACGATCACTTTTTGTGGTGATTAATGAAAAAATACATTCAACTCCTCTTTTTATTTTTGTTTCCACTCTTCCCTTTATGTGGAGAAGAACTTGTTGTTCATCTAGCCACTGATAAAGATAAAGAAAATGATTGTTCTATTTATATAGCAAGACTTCGTCCCTGCGAGTCTACTTATGAAAAAACAATTTATGAAACATTCCAATACGATTTCGCACATAACGGAAGATGCTCCCTTCTTCCAATCAGCGAAGAGCTTCAATTTTACGCATTTCATAAAGATGAAACGGAAGCATTCCAAGTAAAACGATGGAAAACACATGGGGCTAGATTTGTAGTTGTTCCCTCTATCGAAGGAAATCTACTCCATGTAAAACTTTTTGATACTCAAACAGCAAGTCTTAAAACACTTCGTCCTGTTTCTTTATCTAGAAATATAGATTCTGATCTTAGAAAAATTCATAAAGTTTCTGACGATCTTCACAAGCTTATGTTTGGAATTGAGGGAATTGCTTCAAAAAGGATCCTTTTTTCTTACCAACAGAAGCAACAGGAAGGAGATGGCGCTGTATGGCATGCTGAAATTTGGGAAATGGGATCAGACGGAAAAGGACAAAGGCAAGTTACAAAAGAAAATCACTACAGCATTACCCCTACTTTTCTTGCGAATCCAAGCGGAGGAGAGAGCTATCGATTTGCTTATGTAACATATAAGCAAGGACAGCCGAGAATTTATTTTTCTGATAAAGATTCGACAAGAGGCCACCCTATAATCCCCCTTCGGGGCAATCAATTTCTTCCTGATTTTTCTCCTAAAGGGGATAAAATTGCTTTTATTTCTGATGCAGATGGACGCGCTGATCTTTTTGTGCAAAGTTTTCATCCAGAAAAAGGCTCCCTTGGGAAACCAGCTCAAATCTATTCCTTCCCCTCCTCTGTTCAAGCAAGCCCTTCTTTTTCTCCAAATGGAGAAAAAATTGCTTTTGTTTCTGATAAAGATAGAACGCCAAGAGTCTACATTGTTCGTTTGTGCGATTTGAATCTACGACAAAAAACCCCTCAGATTGAGTGTATTTCTACCAAAAACAGAGATAATACTAGTCCTTCCTGGTCACCCGATGGGAAAAAAATTGCCTATAGCTCCAGAACAAATGGCGTGCGTCAGATTTGGATTTACGATATAGAAAAAAAAGAAGAGCGGCAGCTGACAAGTGGCCTTGGAGATAAAGAAAACCCGAAATGGGCAAGTAATAGTCTCCACATGGTCTATAATACTACAGCGCCAACATATGACATTTACATTGTAAACTTAAATCAGATCGAACCTATTCGATTAACTGAAGGTCCCGGGCTGAAACATTACCCAGCGTTCGAACCTTAGGAGAGAAACATGAAAAGTTTGTGTATAAAAATTATCCTTACTTGTGGCCTTGCTTTATCTTTAAGCGGGTGCACCTCTTTGGGAAGCGCCTTATGGGATGACACCGTTACAATGCTTCGATATATTCGTAATGGCACAGAACATTTTTTTTACGGTGAGCGCGCTCATGCGCAAACTGTATCTCGACAAGAATTTTTTAAAGATTTTGAATCTGATTTTATTCCTCTTAGTGATAAAGATGTTCTCACTCAAGTAGCAGAATACGCCTCCCCTCAGTCTAAAGAAATCCCAGGTGATCCAGAAGGAAAAATTCCTGGAATCAGCGCTTTTCATTCCCCTTCTAAAGCTTTAGCTTCAACTTTTTCAAAGATATATTTTAATACTGATCAACACATTCCTAATGCAAAAGAATATCTACATGTACTTACTAAAATTTCTCAATATCTGAAAAAAAACTCTAACACATACGTATTTATAGAAGGATTTTGCGATGAAAGAGCTTCTGAATCCTACAATTTAGCTCTTGGAACAAGACGAAGCAACTACATCAGAAATTTCCTCGTTAAATCAGGGGTAAGCCCTGATCAATTATTTACCGTTTCCTACGGAAAAGAAAAACCAGAAGCGCTTGGTCATGACCCAAAAAGTTGGGCAAAAAATCGTCGAGTTGCTTTCAAAATCTATGAAAAACGAGTTTCCCTATGAGAAAAATTTTTATTCCCCTCACTCTTTTACTTTGCATGAGCAGCTGTACTTCAATGAGCCCTATTGCAAAGACAGACAAATACCAAATGGAAATCACTCTCCATAAAACGCGAGCAGATATTGAAGAAATTAAACATGATCTTCATACCCAAAAAATGGAAGTAACTGTTGTTGAAGGAAAATTAGTAAATCAAGAAGACAGCTTGGCTTCTTTAAAAAAAGAAGCCTTTGAACTATCTCACTGCAAATTAGATCAATACTTTCATCATGCAAATCAACTCGATAAACGGATCGCTTCTTTAGAAAAATGCTACGGAGAAATTGAAGAGAGTCAAAATAAAATCGTACAATCCACGAATGAAATGTATAAAGCTCTTTCACAAAACAAGGAGCGAATGAATGAAATGGAGCGTCTTATTTCTGTACAGTCAAAGTCTTTAAATGAAATCGCAAAGCTTCGAAAAAATGTGGATAAAGTATCACAAATGCTCGAAGGTGAAAAAAGAGAATTCTTCGTCGACACCTATCGTATTAAAGGAGGGGAGACATTAGACGAAATCGCTCACACTTATGGAGTTTCATTAGATGTCCTTGTCAAAATCAATCGATTAGAAACAGATAAAGTTGTTGCTGGACAAGAAATCATTGTCCCATCGTTTCGAATCAACTAAAGGCATTCAATGCATGGAATATTTGATTCTGGGCTAGGGGGGCTTTCTGTCTGGAGACAGTATAAAAAATTACATCCAAATGCCCCTCTTCTTTATTTTGCAGATCAAGCTCATATTCCTTATGGGGATCTTTCACTAGAACTTAGTTACAATTATGTTGTATTTGCTATAGAAAAAATGATCTCTCTTGGCGCAACTTCTATTTCAATTGCCTGCCATACGATTTCAAGTACACATGGAGAGAGATTAAAAAAAGAATTTGATTTTCCTATATTTGATATTTCCTCTAACACTCTTTTAAAAACTGAAAAAAAAAATAAAATTGCTGTGATTGGAACACGAGCTACGATCGAATCAAACTATTACCAACACGCTTTCGGCTCACGCCTTCACTCTGCCACTTCATGTCCTCTCTTAGTTCCTATGATTGAAGGAGGAAAAATAGAGAAAAAAAAAATAGCCACATCACTCTCCTCTATCGGAGAGGGCGCTAAATCTATTCTTCTTGCTTGCACCCACTACCCTTTTATTTCCGATGTAATCTTTGAACTTTTAGAAGGAATAGAGATCATTGATCCCGCACCCTTTTTTGCAAAAAGCCTTCCTTTTTCCACATTATTTGATACAGATCTTTTTTTTACAACAGGCTCTCCAGAAAGATTTCATCAATTAAGTACAACTCTTCTTAAGACAAATCTTTCTTTTCCTTTTTTCATAAAACCTTTAGAATGCAGTATTAACCCTACAATTAGTGTATAAAAAACCTTTAAGGAATCTATAAATGAGCCAAAAAAAACGGATACTTCTTATTGAAGATGAAGAAGATATAGCTGCTTTAATAAAACTTCAGGCAGAGCTTTCTGGATATAAGCTTCACGTTGAAGTCGATGGAATTAATGGCTATAGAGCAGTCGAGAGGGAAAAACCTGATTTGGTACTATTAGATATTAAGCTTCCTGGACAAAACGGTTATGACCTTTGCAGAAAAATTAAAAGCAATCCAGACCTTCGAAATATTCCTGTTATTATCCTTTCTGCAAAAGATGAAGAGCTTGACGTACTTCTTGGATTAGAACTAGGAGCAGATGATTACGTAGCAAAACCTTTTTCTCCAAAAATTCTTATGTCTCGGATTAAAGCTGTTCTTCGACGTGGGAAAGATCAAGAAAAGGCTCCTAAACTACTTGTTTTCGGAGAATTTTCTTTAGAAGTAGATCGTTATTTACTTCGGAGAAAAGATAAAATTGTAGCGCTAACTCTTTCTGAGTTTGGAATTCTAAAACGGCTGCTTATAAACAAAGGAAAAGTTTTAACTCGTAACCAATTACTCGATGACATTCACAATGATGACGCCTTTGTTGTCGATCGC
>JBIIKD010000189.1:0-2761 GCA_044233345.1 Chlamydiia bacterium | reverse complement strand
AAATTCTGGCCAAACGGATCTGGTCTCGTCTCCAACACCGATCCATCTACAATATTTACAAGCTTAACAATATTCCATCGAAGGTCATAGATTCGTCTTATGAGCCCAATGCCAAATTCTCTCATTTCCACACTTAGCTATAACCGAGCTATTACAACATTGGCATTTACCAATGAGACCTGGTTGAACCTCTTGACGTTCGTCATTTACTAATGCATATTTCATTATCATATCTACCCCATTTTTCCTTAGCACACTCGCCACACTATATGCGAATTCAACCTGTATTATTCAAGCTTTACAGTCATTTTTTCCCAGCAAACATACCCTTCAGCGTCATATGCCCCAAGAACGATCATTCGAGCCCCTTTTGCAAAAGCAACAATCTCAGACTCGGTAATGGAGCGATCTTCACGCCTAATGAGATCTGCCGTAGTTAAAACGCATAATGCATGCCAAGTTGCGTCCGAAGCTTTCAATCCTTCCTCAAGAAGAACCTTTGATACTTCTGCTCCTAAAGCTATGTAATACACCTCGTCAAGATAATGAATCCCTATCTGAGAAAATAATGACCAATTATAAGACGGAGTATATGTTGCATTTACATCATCAAAAATGCACCCAAGTTGCTTATTGTTTTGAACTTTATTAAAAAGGATCTCAATAACTTGATTCCTAAACTTACCCCCTATTCCACCCCACTTAAATCCATACAGTTGGGCATCTGTGACATCTTGAGGTAATATAGAGTAAAACCTTCCTTTTTCAAATTGAACATATTTACAAAGAGCTGAAGACAAAGCATTCGCACCTTGTAAGTTGTCTTGAAAATAAGCTAAAGCTTTAGAGGCATCTAACAAATGTTCATTCAATTTTTTCATGAGGCATCCTTTGATGGTTTCTCTTCCCACGTACCATCTGGCTTAATACGAATCCCATTTGGAAATTCAGGACTTGTGTAATCCCAATGAGGTCCTATAGGCAAAGGATGCTCTAAATCAGGATATAGCGTCTCTTGATTCGGTTTTTCACCCCGAACCCAGTTTCCTTTTCTTGATGAAGGGGTTCCGCTTCCCTTCCAAATGTAACCTTCATCAGGGCATCTCGATGGGTCATACCCCAAGTCATCCCAACCATAAGGCGATTCTTTTTCCAAAGACTTCATGACATATTGATACCCTTTATAACCAAGATACCCAACAACCATCCCCCCTGCAACAGCAAGCGCTCCGGTCCCCCAAATAGGTGATGTGATTGCTGCTCCTCCCCACGTAAGAATAGGCACTACTAAAGCAAAACGCCCATCAGGATCTAAAAAGTGCAATGGATCATCAAAACAATATCGGTAAGGATTACTATCTTGCATCAATGGATCTAAACTGGTCCATTCCCTAAGTTCTGGATCATAGTCTCGAAAGCCAAAATTCACGAGCCCAATGTCTGGATCATATCGCTTACTGCAAAAAGTCCAAGGACACCCCTCTAGCGTTATTAAATTCTGGCCAAACGGATCTGGTCTCGTCTCCAACACCGATCCATCTACAATATTTACAAGCTTAACAATATTCCATCGAAGGTCATAGATCGGCGCATAGATTGCATCTTTGGTTTCAATCGCAATCGCTCTTACCAAGTCAGGATGTGTTGTCATCCCAGGAATGCGAAGCCAATTCAATTCTCCATTCTCAGACACACTTCCTATCTCACTCTCTCCTAAGTAGAGATAATACTCCTCTTTCTGCCCGCCTTCGCTAATCCTCTTTTTAAATACCCTTTTTCCTTCCTGATCGTAAGCGATAAATACTCTCTGCTCATCCCTTAAGACCTGTACCAATTTGCCACATTCATAGAAAAAGCGATCCGTCCCCTTTTGAATCAAAAAGCCTTCTGTATCATATACTTTTTCTACGTCTACCTTTTCGAAAGTACACCCATCTTCTTTTGACCAGCTCTCCTCTCCAAAAGGAGTCCTTGCAATGAAAGTCCCATCATCAAGATTTCCGGAATATATAATTTCGCCAAGGCCACCAATTAAATGTTCTGAAACAAGTCTTTTATCCTGATCATAATGATAAACATGCTCATATCTAATCTCTCCTGAAGGAGAAAGCCTAACTATCTTTTCACAAATACCTTCTTCAAAACAATAAATGATTTTTCCAAGATCTTGTAAATCTACAATTATCTCTTCTGCTGAAACAAAAATTGAGAACAATAACATCAAAAGACTAAATCGCTTCATGCATTCTCCAAACGCTCAAAAAAGCGATACTAAATCTTAAGCGATTTTAACTTCAATATGTAGATCTGTGAGTTATTGTAAAAGCTAATCCGCTAGTCCAATCTTCCCAATTAGAAACCAGTTGATTCCACGCATTTTTAGCAGTTTTGAGTCACTGTTCTATATGAATGCTTAGCTTACTTTTTTTAGCATTCTGATAAACAAAACTCCAAACAGCGCCACCAAGAATATGAGATGCCATATATTAAGACCCCAAACTACAAATATACCTACACATAAAATAATTGCGATCAGTAGCTCTCCTACCGTTCTTTTTTCAATTTTTTTTACCCCTTCACCTATTTCTTTAGCTTCTTTACTTGGAATAGCAAATACAGAATTGAGGTTTGGTAAGGGGGGAGCAACACGTGGATCCTTTATAGTAGTTTAATTTTTGGTTGATGCTTGATATGCTTCTTCATCTCAAACAAGATGGAGGTACAAATGGCTAAGCCCTATTCGCTTGATCTAAGAGAACGA
>JBIIKD010000035.1:0-11308 GCA_044233345.1 Chlamydiia bacterium | reverse complement strand
CAGACCCTCCAATCCCCATTCCTTTTCTTTGCCCAATTGTATAGTTCCATACTCCTTGATGTTCTCCTATAATAAGACCTTCTGGAGTTTGAATAGTTCCTTTTTTGGCTGGAATGTAATCAGAAAGAAACCCCTGAAAATTTCGTTTGCCAACAAAGCAAATTCCTGTGCTATCTTTCTTTTTGCTTGTAGCAAGACCAGCCTCTTCAGCGATCTTTCTTACAGTTGGTTTTGTAAGTTCTCCAATAGGAAAAAGAATACCCTTAAGTTGTGTTTCTGTAAGTGTATAAAGAAAGTAGCTTTGATCTTTATTTTCATCAATCCCTCGAAGAAGAGATAAATCACTTCCTACTCTTGCATAATGACCAGTAGCAAGAAAGTCTGCACCGAGTTCTTTGGCTCGATCTAAAAAAACGTTAAATTTAATTTCTTTATTACACCAAATATCAGGATTTGGAGTTCTTCCTCTTTTAATTTCTTCAATAAAGCGGGTAAAGACGGTTTCGAAATATTGTTTTGAAAAATTAAAGGAGTGAAGAGGAATTTGTAATTGTTCTGCTACAGAAAGAGCATCTTCATAATCAGAGGCAGCAGGACATTGGGGGTCATTTTCATCCCAGTTTTTCATAAAAAGACCGATAACATGGTATCCAGCCTTCTTTAAAAGATAGGCTGTAACTGAGGAATCAACTCCTCCAGACATTCCAACGGCAACGATCTTTTTCAATTAAGGGAGGATCTTTTTTATGTTGTTTTGATAGTTTTCATGTTTTTGAAGATATTCATGCCCGTGATTATCAAGAACAATCAATGAGGCATTTTTTAAATCTTTTACTTGATCGTAAAGTCGTTTGCCTTGTGCAAAAGGAACAATTACGTCATTTGTTCCATGAAAAATATAAATGGGGGAATAGACGTTTTCGATCCAAAGATCTGTTCTAAGGGGATATTTAAGTATAAAGGCAACAACCCATTCAGGAAGGAATGGCTTTGTGTGGACTGCAGCTGCGATCATGCTATAAAAGGGAGCTTCTAAAACAAGGGTAGCGGGGCTATTTTTAGATGCAACATAAGTTGCAGCCGATGTTCCTAAAGAATGGCCAAATATATGAATTTGTTCTTCTGGGTATTTGTTTTTAAGAAATTCATAAGCAGCGGCTCCATCCTCTAAAAACCACGTTTCCTTAAATCCAGGAGAACTTTTTCCGAAGCCTCGATAGTCAATAGCAAAAAAATCGTATCCTAGATCAGAAAACAGCTGAAATCGTTTTCCATGGAACTCTAGATTCTTACTATTTCCATGTAGAAATAAGACGACACCCTTCGCATTTTCTTGTTTAAAATAAATTCCATGTACTTGCCCATTATCGCTAACTGGAAGATAGATTTCTTCAAACGGTTTTTCCCAGGTAAATTGGTGCTCTTTGGAAAGGGGGAGGCTTCTAAAAATAAAGCGATCTTGATTCTCATAGTAATAGTAGATAACTCCACAAAATCCAACAAGAATTGCTGTGAGTAGCGATAATATAAACTTTTTCATGTGAGCATTCTACTGAATTATGCTATTTTTTCCAAGCATGACAAAGAATTTTAAAGCGACATTAATAGGAAATCCAGTAGATAAAAGTATTTCGCATCTTACTCATAATGCTTTAATGAAACTTTGTGATATCGATGGATGCTATGAAAAAACCCTTATTTTAGAGGAAAATTTTGAAAAAAAGATTTCCTATCTTCGGGCTTTAGGCTATCTCTGGATTGCAGTCACAATGCCTTATAAAGAAAAAATTATTCCCTATTTAGATGCTCTTTCTCATGATGCAAAACAAATAGGGGCGGTAAATATGGTCAGTAATAAAAAAGGGCTTTGGATCGGCCATAATACAGACGGGTTTGGGGCTTTAAATGCTATCGAAAGAATAGACAAAGTTTCAGGAATGGATTTTGTTCTTTTAGGTGCTGGAGGAACCGCTAAAGCAATTGCTTATGAAGCGAAAAAAAGAGGGGCTAATGTATTTATTTATAATAGAACTTCAGAAAAAGCAACCAATCTTGCAGCACATTTAGGTATTACGCAGGTCAATGAAATACCTAAAAATTATGATTGTATTGTAAACGCAACGAGTGTCGGAATGTCTCCAAATGATCATTTGCTTCCCATAAAAAAAAAGGATCTATTAAAAAACGCAATTCTTTTAGACGTTATTTATTCTCCAAGAAAAACAGCTCTTATTCAGGCTGGAGAGGAAGTCGGGTGCAAAATTGTTTTAGGAGAAGAGATGTTCACTGAACTTTCCCATGCGCAATTTAAAATTATTCTAAAAAATAAAATTCCCTTACCTCTTGTGCGTAAAATTGTAAGCGCAACAATCCTTGCAAGATCTTTGCAGTGAATTAAAAAAATCTTTTCAATAAAATTAAAAAAATTTTATATTGTTAACTGATTTTTTTAATTTTAACAGGAGAAAGGAAAATGGATGCAAGAACCATTATTAATCCATATCAAGACTACGGACCAGCAGAACTTATTAGAGAATGGACGGCGATACAAAATGGTCTAGATAGAATTGTAGACTCTGTTAGTAATACCTTAAAAAAAAGAGAAGAAATAGCTTCTCGAATTGAATTTTCTAATGTTATTTCCAGCCTTGAAAAAAGTGCAGTTGCAATAACTCTTATCGAAGAGGTTGCTCAAGGGATATTAAAAGAAAGAAGGTCATATAAAATATGTGGTTGTAATACAGGCCTTGATAAGGGGGGAGTTTTTATCTACGGGACTGCTATTATAGACGCTATTTTATCTATAACAACGGCAGCTGTTTTAATTAACAATACAAATAAAGATGAAAAAGATGAAAAAGATGTGAATTTATGGATTCCATTCGGAATTACGAGTGTGAGCCTATTGGTTGCAATTGCAAAAGATTATGGTTGGGGTAAATTACAAGAATATCAGGGAGATATTTCTAGATTAGCCGATCTAGTAAATAAAAATAGTTCGGGCTACATAAAGGGATTAATTAGAAGTTTCCAGGCGATGGACAGGGTGAATCGAAAGCTGGAATCAGATCAAAGTGCTTCTGAAACTGAACTAGAAAGGGAATTAAAGGTGATTGGATCTGGTTCTTCCCATCAAAAGCTCCCTTTAGATATTTTTATTGGTAGCATAGACAAAGTTAATAAAGCGCAACCTGGTTCAAAATTGCGCGCTGCAGCTCAATTGATCATAGAGAAAAATAAAAAGAGTAATGATTCTGAAAATCAAGATTCAACAAGATCTATAAAAGAACCTAGAGCCACTCTTCAGTATCAAAGAAGGGGAAATGAAGAAAAGCCAAGAAGAACAGTTATCGATAAATTCGCTGAAACTACTTGCTGTGATTGGAAAGTAGACACTAAAACTGTTTTAGAAAAGGCAAAAGATATACGCGTTCATATTAATCAAACTATTAATTCTCTGGACAATGAGGATGCAAAAAAACAAGAGGATTTTTCCGTTTTAATTGAGCTTCTTTTAACGTCTAAAAAAGAACTGGAAGAAGAGGTTTTATATCCTGTGCGTACATTTCTTGAGGAGGAAGCTGATTGGATGGGAAGGCCTTGTTCTCAAATAAAATCACGATTTCGATCAGGAATTCATTATTTAGCAAATCTAGTGACTTTAGTAGTTCTTGGAGTAGATGGATATAAAGAAAGTAATGGAAATAGCGAATCATCAGATTTTGAGGTAGTCGCCACTGTGATGGTTATTGCTTCATTAATTCTTGGGAAGTGGAATGATTGGATGTATAAATCTCTTGTAGAAAAAAAAATACGAAGAGGGGAGATGGAAAGAATTCAGCGCCATGCAGAAATAAGTATAAAAAGATGTGATGGGCTTATTCCTTTTTATCAACTTTTACAAGACCTTATAAAAAAAGAAAGCGTAATTACATTCGAAGAAGTAGAAAAGACGATAGAACAAGCTGCGATGATGCCAACTAGATATCATGGTCAGGCAGCAAAATTCACAAAAAAAATAATTAAAGAAAAAGAAATAACAAGAAGTGATTTTGAAAAAGAAACTGTTCTTCAAAAAAGAATTCAACAAATTAAGGCAGACACAAAAACAAGTGTCGAAAATGGAAAAAAAGAACCGCATGTTGTTTTTTCTTCTGATTCTGATGATGAGGCACAAAGAAATAGCAGGGTTAATAGCGAGATATGGGATTTTAATGTAGAGAGGATTCAAACTGCTACACAAGTAGAAATGGCTAGAAGTAATAGTACTCCCGCTGGTTTAAGTTTTCATGTTAGACAGAGTCCAAATTTATCTCAAGAGATAGAAGCAACTTTCATGCCATCGACATTCTCTCATCCGGCAACAACAGCCAAAGCAATGAAGGAACATAAAATAAAAGAATCTATTACTCACAAAAGAATTAAAGAAATCAAGAATGAAGAAAGACCTATCAGAAAAAGAAGCGTTGAAAATGGGGAAAAAAAATCACAGGTTCTTTTTTCTTGTGATTCTGATGATGAAACAGCAACAGAAAATAGCGAGATTTGGGATTTGAAGATAAAAAGTATTCAAATTGGTGAAAAAATAGAAATAGCTAGAAGTACTAGCGCTATTTCTGCTTCAGGCTCTGATTTTAGAGATAGAGCGATCTTAAGTCAACAAACACAAACTACCGATGTATAAATGAGGGTTATATGGAAAATAATTGGCAAATAGGAACTATCTTACAAGAAGAAACTCTTGATTTTTGCTCTTTGGAGCGCTTTTTATTGGATCTTCAAATGGAAATACAAAGTCTCGAAGTCTCACTTATCGCAATGGAACAAACAGATCTAAGAAAAGCATTCGGTGTCGAAATAGAGCTCCTTGATGCAGCTGTAGTAGATTTAGAAAAATACAAACAGATTGTTGAAGCTTTGCTAAAGCTGAATATAGGGATTCAAGAAGAGAATAAAATATCGAAGATTTTATCTAAGGGTAGATCTATTGTTTATTGGCTTGCGAGTGGTGCTATTTTTATAGGGTCTCTCACAACAGCGATTGTAGATACAAGTCAGGAAACTAAAAAGAACGTTTTATGGTTTGATTCTATACTTATTATGATAATCGGAGTCAGTGAAATTTGGAGAAGATGCACCTCTTTTTTAAGATCTACTAGTAAATCAAAAAATATTCGTGAAGAGCTTAAGAGGGTTTCTTATCAAATGACATTGATAAGAGCTTTAAATAATGCTTTTAAGACAATCAATGGGTATGAAAAAAGAAGAGAAAGATTTCAGAAAAAGAAAATAGAAAAAAATAAGCAAATTCAAAGTTCATTTATAACGGATACAGAACGCTAATAAAAAGGTCTAATTTTATGGATAAAGTAGATTGTGAAAGAAGAGCATCTTTAGAAACACCCGATAAAGATCTAAAAGAAATCATGGAAGAGGCTGCTTCAAAAGTAATAAAAGGGCTTTATTGTAAAATAGATTTAAATGGAAGCATTCTTCAGGCGAACGATAGACTAAAAATACTTCATAAATATTGTTATGGGGTGAAGAATAAAAAAAAAAGGAGAAGTGAAGTCAATTTTTTCGATTTTGTTCCATTAAATAGAAGAAAAGAGGTGTTTCATAAAATCACTAGTTTACAAAAAGAGGATGATGGAAGTTTTTATGGGACATTATCGATTCCTCTTGATGTAGAAAATTTTGAATATGGAATAAAAGCGCAGATTAAATTTTCTGAAAGAAGTTTTTTTTTTCTTATTTCAAGTAATGAGTTGAATAAACTTCAAAATTTAGAGTTTTTGCAAATCAAAGAATTAATAGAAGAAAAACAAAATATGGGACTTTGGGTTTTAGATAAACAAGGGATTGTTCTTCATGTTATACAAAAAAATTCTTTTAAAAATTTAGGTTGGAAAGCGGAGGAAATCATAGGAATGAATTATTTAACATTTGTAAACTCTATGGAAAAAGAGTGTGCATTAAAGGAAAACCCACATAAAGAAGGGGTTTATAAAATTTTTCGTAGACATAAGTGTGAGGAATTTGTGAATACGGAAGTCGTTGTAGGGCAAATGACTCTTCATGATGGACGAAGATACACAGTTCACCTAGACCTTTATGAAATGAGCTAAATTTCAGGGGAAGAAAAATAGAGGGTTGCGATAGGATAGGCTCTTTCTTTAATTAGTTTGGAGATAAATGTGGCACTAAGAGTAGAGGCGGTTTCAAAGAGCGCAAAAAAATCAAAAAAAAATCAGCATCTACTTTTTTTTTGCATCCTAGTTGGATCTATTATATGGTATATTCCCTCACCCGAGGGTGTGAGCGTAAATGGATGGAAAAGCTTTGCTGTATTCATTTTTACCCTTCTTGGTATTATTTTTAAACCTATCCCATCAGGGGCCTTGACATTAGTTAGCCTAACAGTTCTTTGCGCTACAAAAATATTAACCTTTTCAGAGGCTTTTGCTGGTTTTTGTTGCCCTACCGTTTGGTTAATTGTTCTCGCTTTTTTTGTTGCTAGAGGGTTTATAAAAACTGGGCTTGGCCTTAGAATTGCTTATAAGCTTATGACGATCATGGGAAGAAGCACTCTTGGAATGGCCTATGGAATTGTTTTTACAGATTGGATTTTAGGCAGCGCTATTCCAAGTGTTACGGCAAGAGCGGGTGGAGTTATTTATCCTGTGGTTACTTCCCTTTCTAAAGCATTTAATAGTCATCCAGATCAATCTTCCCGTAAAATGGGTGCCTATCTTGTACAAACAGCATTTCAGTGTGGCGCTGTTACAAGCGCTATGTTTCTAACCGCAATGGCAGGAAATCCAATTGTACAAAGTTTAGCAGAAAATGCTGGGATAAAAATTACTTGGGGAATTTGGGCTATGGCAGCTTTTGTTCCAGGAATGATTTCTTTACTTTTGATGCCTCTTCTTATGTATAAACTTTATCCTCCAGAAATAAAAAAAACTCCAGAGGCAAGAGAGTTTGCAAAGGATCGCTTAAAAGAGAGAGGGCGAATTCTTCAAGATGAATGGTTGATGATTTTTGCTTTTATTTTTATGGTAACACTTTGGATGTTTGCTCCTGTATTTAATGTAAATGCTACGGTAACGGCATTGATGGGGCTTACTTTTTTAGTTCTTTCTGGAGTGCTTAGTTGGGATGATGTTCTCAATGAAAAAGGGGCTTGGGATACTCTTATATGGTTTGCTTCTTTGGCAACCCTTGTTGGAGCTTTGAATAAATTTGGATTTATGACTTGGTTTATGGCTGGTTTTAGTGGAAGTATTACCTCTTATGTCGGTGATATGAGTTGGCATGTAGGGTTTGCTCTTATCGCAATTCTTTACTACTATGCTCATTACTTATTTGCAAGTAACATAGCTCACATTACAACGATGTATGCACCTTTTTTATTGTTAAGTATAGCAATCGGTGCACCACCAATGCTTGCGGCTCTTGTTTTAGGTTTTTTTAGTAGTCTTTTTGGCTCACTTACTACCTACGGCTGTGGACCAGCTCCTATATTTTATGGATCTGGGTATGTCGAGGCAAAAGATTGGTGGCAACTTGGATTTTTTATTAGCCTTTTTAATATTTTGATATGGCTTGGAGTGGGGGGTGTTTGGTGGAAAATTCTAGGGATTTATTAGAAAAAGAGTATGGCTTTAAGTATATTGATACTCTTGAGTTTCTTTTCAAAGAACACCTTTTTAAAATAAAAAAACAGTGTGAAAAAAAACTTCGGTGGAAAAAACATGCTCTTAAAAATCGTTGGATTCTAGCTCTCTTTGGTGAAGAAATTACAAAAAAAAAAGAAGTTTCTGTTCAAATAAAAAAAATTAATCCAATTATAGGAAATGGGGTTTTTGCAAATGAGCAGATTCCTGAGTTTTCGATGGTTGGGGAGTATGTCGGAGAAGTACGAAAACGAAATCGAAAAGGAGATCGAGAAAATCCTTATGTGTTTGGCTATGTAATTGGTCATCAACAAACTTCATATGTCATTGACGCAAAAGACAAAGGAAACTTTACCCGGTTTATTAATCATAGCTATGAGCCTAACTTAATTTCAAAATCGGTTATTTTTGAGGGAGTAGGTCGAATTTTCTTTTGCACTAACCGAATCATTTCTCCGGGGGAGCAACTCACTTATGACTACGGCCCCTACTATTGGCGTCGCCGCCCCACACCCTGGAATCTTTAGAGTTCTTGTCAAAAAACAAATTTTCTACTTAATTTAGGTTTAGATCAAACGATTAAGAGGATTCCCATGGGAAAAAATGTAGCGCAAAAGCTGATAGAGAGTCATTTATTGTCAGGGAAAATGGTTCCGGGTGAAGAGATTGGAATTCGGATTGATCAGACTCTAACGCAAGATGCTACAGGAACTATGGTTATGCTTGAGCTAGAAGCCATGGGGCTGAAAAAAGCTAAAACAGAAGTTTCTGTCCAGTATGTAGATCACAATCAAATTCAAGAAGATTTTAAAAATGCAGATGATCACCTTTTTTTACAAAGCGCAGCAAAAAAATTTGGACTTTGGTTTAGTAAGCCTGGAAATGGAATTAGTCATCAGGTTCATTGTGAAAGCTTTGCGAAGCCTGGAAAGACGCTGCTTGGATCTGATAGCCACACCCCATCATCGGGAAGCCTTGGAATGCTTGCGATTGGTGCCGGAGGACTTGAAGTGGCTTTGGCAATTTGTGGAGAACCTTTTTATACCAATATGCCAAAAATTTTTGGGGTAAAATTGATTGGAAAACTTCCTGATTGGGTAAGTGCAAAAGATGTGATTTTAGAAATGCTGAGAAGATATGATGTTGCAGGGGGGGTGGGTAAAATTATCGAATATTATGGACCTAGTTTAAAATATTTAAGCGCAATGGATCGCCATGTGATTGCAAATATGGGGGCAGAACTTGGGGCAACAACTACAGTATTTCCATCAGATGAGATAACAAAGGCATTTTTTAAACAAATGGGAAGAGAAAAGGATTGGTCTCGTTTGGAAGCTGATCCAGATGCTACTTATGATGAATATGATGAGATTGATTTAAGCAAATTAGAGCCTTTAATTGCATTACCATCAAGTCCTGGAAATATAAAAAAAGTAACAGAGGTAGAAGGAAGGCCTATTTATCAAGCCTATATAGGATCTTCTGCAAATCCATGTCCTCGAGACTTTGCTGTATCAGCTATGATGATCAAAGAGGGGAAAAAAGCGGCAGAAGGAGTTTCTTTAGATGTAAATCCATCCTCACGCCAAGTGTTAACCTATTTGATTGAAAAGGGTTATTTAGAAAATTATACAAAAGGGGGTGCCCGCATTCATCAAGCTGGTTGTAATGGATGCATTGGAATGGGGCAAGCCCCTGCTACGGGAAAGATCAGTCTTAGAACAGTCCCTAGAAATTTCCCAGGTCGTAGTGGGACGAGGGAAGATCAGGTATATCTATGTAGTCCAGAAACCGCAACAGCCTCTGCAATTACTGGGGTAATTACAGATCCTAGAAAAATGAAATTCCCCTATCCAAGGTTTAAAGAACCAAAAAAAATGACGATTGTTAGTGATTTAATTCCTCCAGAGTCAGATGGGTATAAATATCAACTTGTGAAAGGACCGAATATTGGAGAATTCCCTCAATTCGGAATGCTTCCAGATGCCTTTGATACTCTTGTGATTTTAAAGGTAGGAGATAACATTTCGACAGATGATATCTCTCCAGCAGGCGCGGCAGTATTGCCTTATAGAAGTAACATTCCTAAAATTAGTGAATTTACCTACTATCGAATCGATGAACATTTTTATGAAAGAGCCATGAAACGAAAAAATGCAGGGTCGATCATCGTGGGTGGTAAAAATTATGGACAAGGGTCTAGTCGTGAACATGCGGCCATTTCTCCCCGTTATTTGGGAATTCGAGCTGTAATTGCAAAAGGTTTTGCAAGGATTCACAGAAAAAATCTGATCAATTTTGGAGTTCTTCCTCTTACGTTCCTCAATCCCTCTGATTACGATAGAATTTCCCAGGGTGATGAATTAGAACTTATGAATATACATCATGCTCTTCGTACATCAACTCCGATGAAAGTGCGTAATATTAAAAAAAATGAGATCTATGAGATAGGTCATCAATTTTCTCCTATTGAAAAAGAATCTTTAATGGAAGGAAGTCTGATTGCTCTTGTAAAGAAAAAGATCCATTTAAATTAAAAATCAGATTAATATTGGCAGCTTTAATAAACAGCTGGTTACGATTTTTAATCGATCCATGGAAGAAGAATTTACTCCACTCCAATTTCGTTCTTTTTTTGCATTTTCAATCGCTAATTCCCAATTTTGTGTATAAAAAGAAAGGCGTATTGACTCTAAGATCTCTAATCGTGAAGATTTATTATTTATAGAGCCTTCCCAAATTTGCCTTCCAAGATCGATGATTTGACCCCATGATGAATGTGGGGTATCTTGTATGTAAGTAATTAATTCAAATCGATCTGTAAGATATTCGATTCCCTTCCAAACAGGTTCAGAAAATCTAATTATATTTTCCCAATCTTGATTTTGTGATTTATGGACAATGACTTTAAACCAATGCCACCGTTCTAAGAAGATGCTATTACAATCTTTTGAAATAGACATTATTAAAGACTGAGCATTTTGCCATTCATTAGGTAGAGGAAATGGAGTTTCTTTAATGATATTTGATCTGGTTATTCTCCCTGTCGAACTTTGTTTATAGGGGGGGTCTGAAATCCCTACCCAGAATGTTTGAGCAAATCTAATTTTTTCTGCCCAATTCAGTTTAGGATTCGACGCAATCTCTTGAATAAGCATTAAATCTTTTTTCCAAAAATTTAGGGTGAAATCACTTTTTTTTTCAATTGAGAAAACTTCTTCTTGTAGTATGATTGGTAAAAAAGAGAAAGCTTCATCCCATGCATGGGAAGGATTGATTAACATCGGATAGATACAATACTCAAACCAATCCATAGGGTCTTTTATAATCGGTAATAGAGGTAATGCTTTGTTGATTAAATTTCCCCAATCATGTGATGCGTAGTCTAAAATAAAACCAAAAATATGCGTCCGATCAGTCAATAAAGAGTATTTTTCCCAGATAGGTTTTGTTGCTTGAACTAAATTGTTTAATATAGATTCATTGCCCTCAACAAGTAATACGGTTTCTAATAAATTAAAGCGATCAATAGGATTCTTTGTAATAGAATTTTCCCAAAGATTTTTCGCGATTAAAAAAATCTCAGAGTCTTTGTCGGTATAGATATTTTTTATAAACGAAAGATCTGT
>JBIIKD010000165.1:0-3214 GCA_044233345.1 Chlamydiia bacterium | reverse complement strand
CTAATATACTCTCCTTTTAATGACTCTTTAATAGGTGAAGAACGAGAAAACTCTATAAGAAACCTAGTTTGGCAAATATTTCGAATCGAAGACCGAACCGTGGATCAATTCATTCATGTTGTTGAACAAATGTTTCGAAATAGAGAGGACCTAATTAAAGCGGCTTCTATCGCTGCAAAAATAAATCCAGAGCTTTTCTTCCCAGGTATTGGACAAAAATTCCATTCGCATACGGGAGGAAGTCCGATTGAGTGGTCTTAAAAAATATTAATTAATTTATCCCCCCTTCTTTTCTTAAAAAGGGGGGAAGAATTATTTACCGCGCGTTAGGATGAGTGAAACTTTGAAATACAGCTCGCCCATTTTGATTCATTAAGAAGACTACTTTCTTATGTGGGTCTGCTTTTTCAAGCACTTCTTTAAAATCTCTAATCGAATTGACTTTTTTGCCATTGACTACCATAATAACCGTTCCTGGAGTCCAACTAAGCATAGATGCCATTGTCTGTGGCAATACTTTTGTAATAACTAGTCCCTTTTCATCAGATTTAACCCCATATTTGTGGGCATTTTCTTGGGTGATTTGCTCTACCATGATCCCAAGTTTATAAATGATATCCCCTTCTTCTGAAATATCTGGTGTTTTAGACCCAAGAGTAAGAGAAATTTTAAGCGGCCTCCCGTCTCGAAGCACTACTAAATGACATACCGTACCTGATGTGTATTTTCCAATATTGGTATAGAGCTGCTTTACATTTTTTACAGCGCTGCCGTTAAACTCAACTACGATATCGCCAGATCTAAGTCCAGCTTTTTCCGCAGCAGACTCTGTAGCTACCTCTGATATAAGAGCACCAGCTGTTCCCTTCTTAAGAGAAAACCCCTCACAAAGATCATCATTTAAGTCTTGAATTTGGACGCCAAGATACGCTCTATCAACGCTTCCTTTTTGACGAATTTGCTCAAAAACCATACTAACAATATTACTTGGAACTGCAAATCCTACCCCAATACTCCCCCCTGTTCTTGAAAGAATAGCAGTATTCACTCCAATAACCTTTCCATTAAGATCTAAAAGAGGCCCACCCGAGTTTCCTGGATTGATCGATGTATCTGTTTGTATAAAATCTTCCCATTGGGAAATTTGCAAGTCACCTCTATGGGTTGCACTAA
This sequence comes from Chlamydiia bacterium, assembly GCA_044233345.1. Classification (GTDB taxonomy): domain Bacteria; phylum Chlamydiota; class Chlamydiia; order Chlamydiales; family 2-12-FULL-49-11; genus JBIIKD01. Next base: position 2,041 of record JBIIKD010000165.1, on the reverse strand, counting down.
TTACACCAACAGTTACTGTATCTCTTAATCTAAATGGATGGCCAATTGCCATAGCCCATTGTCCTACCTGAATTTCATCAGAGTCTGCAAATTCAAGGCATGGAAGTCCCGTTGCATTAATTTTTAAAAGGGCTAAATCTGTTTTTGGATCGCATCCTACAAGGTCAGCATCAAATTTACTATCAGATTCATCAAATTTTTCTACGGTAATGCGGGTTGCATCTTTAATTAAATGATGATTTGTCACAATGTATCCATCACTAGATACAATAAATCCAGATCCTGTACTAATCTGGCCCGGTTGAACAGATTGTCCTCTTGCATTTGGATTTGGAGAACCAAAAAATCGTTGAAATAATTCATCTTGGAATTCTTCAAAAGGATTAGAAGGACCCATTTCGAACCCTCCCATAGATCGGTGTCTTCCTTGAGCTACTTCGGCATTGATGTGTACAACAGCTGGCCTTGATTTTTTTGCTATACTTACAAACGACTCAGAAAGACTCTGCCCACAATGAGAACATTCCACAGAATTATTTGCATTCTTTGTTGCGAGCAATGTGGCAGATGAAAGAATCATAGCTCCGTAGAGCATCACACGTTGAAAATACATAACAACTCCTCGCTTTTTCATGGTTATTTTTCACTTTACCAAATTTTGGATTAAAAGCAAAAAGTCTCAGCGATGATTTCACTGAGACTTTTTTCTCTAAAAAAGAAGAAAAGCTAACCCTTATAGTACAGCTTCTTTTAGCGCTTTACCAGCTCTGAATGCAGGTACTTTCTTTGCTGGGATCTTAAGAACTTTCCCAGTTTGTGGGTTTCTTCCCATTCTTGCTTTTCTTTTTGTTACTTTAAATGTACCAAATCCTACAAGCTGAACATCTTTACCCTTTTTAAGAGACTTCGATATAACTTCAATGTATTTATCGATAAATTTTTTCGTATCTGATTTTGTAAATCCAGTTTTTTCAGATAGTTCTTCGATCAGTTCATTCTTGTTTACCACGTTTTACCTCCGTTTAAGGTTTGTTATAATCATCAGCCTATCCCAAGTGCTATTACTAGACAAGTTTTCTCTAATATTTTTTGCAACAAATTCAATCTATATTGCATTTACTGAAGATCTGTTATCATAAATAGACCCTATCGATTTTGAAGAATTAGGTCTTTAGCAACGAATTTATAATTAGCATCACAAAAATTCATTTAGCAGACCTCTTTTGAAATAAGAGGTTTTTCTCAAGGAACTCTATAGACTAGATCCGCGCTAAAAATTTTTGAAAAGCTTCATCACTTCGAACAGCATCAAATGCTGAATCTTTGACAATATCCTGGATACTAAAAGAGTGAAATGATGCAGCTGTTTTAAGCCACTGAATGGTTTCTTTAACATTTTTTTCCATCGCATTCGCAGATGCAGCCCGAAGGGCTACTTCAATCGTTTGCTTTTCTTGAAAGCATACACCTGAAAGGCGAATGGCTTTTTTGTAATCTCCAACAAAATACGCAGCTTTTTGAAGAATACATTTAGCCTCTTTAGAAAGTTTTTTTTCTAAATCTGATAGGATCTTATAAGCAGATTCATAGTCATCTTGATCTGCATGGATTTTTGCAAGATATTCTGAAGCGAGTGTATAGATAAGACCTTGTCCAGTATGGATCCGAATTGCTTCTAATTTTAAAAGAGCCTCCTGAGTTCTTCCATTACGGAGGAGTTCTTCTGCTTCTTTCATTGCTATTTGATTAGACTCTTCTTGGTCTGCTAAAGAATAAGAACCAAATTTTCGTATTGTTTCCACTCCTTGGAAAGCAAATATTAAAAATACCGCTCCTACAAGAAAGTATCCTATTATAAAAAAAGCAATTGATAGCAGTAATGAAAAAGCCAAAGAAACATAAAGAGCCATTCTCCATCCTTTTGCCCCGAAAATTCCTTCCAAGACAATACGTACGAGCTGTCCTCCATCAAGAGGAAGAATCGGAAATAAGTTCACCGCTGTCCAAAAAAGATTTACAAAGCGAATCGTTTGCAAAATCG
>JBIIKD010000162.1:0-3229 GCA_044233345.1 Chlamydiia bacterium | reverse complement strand
AAAAGGAAGCTGAAGAAGAAGGGTAGCCACGACAAATAGTAAAAAACCAAATAGTGGTCCCATTAACACCACTATAAACTCTTTCCATTTGACAAGGGGCCTTCCTTCAGGGATTGTAAGCCCCCCAAAAGCCACAAGCTCAATTCTAGGATGTTGTCCGAAAAGAAGAGAAAACAGTGCATGTCCTAATTCATGAAACAAAACAGAGATAAAAATAATCCCTATCCAAATAACTGTTCCAAGTATTGAGAAAGAATTAATAAAGCCAATCAAAGCAGCGGTTAAAAAAAAGGTGGGTGCTATCTTAATCGGAATTGTTTTCACTTCATTGCCTCTTTCATTGCATGCCCCATTTCTGCAGGAGAGAGCGCTACATTCACTCCCGCCTTTTTAAGGGCCTCCATTTTATCTTTCGCCGTTCCCTTTCCTCCAGAAATAATTGCTCCAGCGTGTCCCATCCGTTTTCCAGGAGGCGCTGTCTGCCCTGCAATAAACGCTGCAACAGGCTTTGTGCAGTGAGATTTAATCCAATTTGCTGCATCTTCTTCTGCATTTCCTCCAATTTCGCCAATTAAAAGAATCCCTTTTGTCTCTGGATCTTTTTCAAAAAGCTTTAAGACATCAATAAAGTTTGTCCCATTAGTCGGATCTCCCCCGATTCCTACGCAAGTAGATTGCCCAAGACCAAGTTTACTTGTTTGCCAAACAGCTTCATAGGTAAGGGTTCCTGAACGTGAAACAACACCAATTTTTCCTTTTTTATGAATATATCCAGGCATGATTCCTATCTTACATTCATCCGGAGTAATGATTCCAGGACAATTCGGGCCAATTAATCGAGATTTACTCTGACTCATTACTTGCTTTACTTTTAACATATCTATTACAGGAATTCCCTCTGTAATGCAAATAATCAACTCAATACCTGCCGCCTCTGCCTCTAAAATCGCAGCTGCCGCAAATTTAGGAGGAACAAAGATCATTGTAGCATCTGGATTTACAACATCCTTTGCTTCTTGGACTGTATTAAATATAGGCAGGCCAATTTCTGTTAATTGCCCCCCCTTTTTTGGAGTGACTCCTCCCACCATTTTTGTCCCATATTCGTAGCATTTTTCTGTATGAAATGTGCCCGCTTGCCCTGTAATCCCCTGACAAATTACTTTTGTCTCTTTATGTACAAGTATTGCCATTACTTCACCTCTTTGACTACTTTCTTCGCAGCATCCGTTAGATCATCCGCGGAAATAATTTTAAGACCTGAATGTTTCAAGAGTTGCTTTCCCTCTTCCACATTCGTTCCCTCTAAGCGGACAACCAATGGCACCTTTAAATGAAGCTCTTTTGCAGCCGCTATAATCCCCTCAGCTATCACATCACAACGCATAATTCCCCCAAAAATATTGACGAGAATTGCTTTTACATTGTGATCACTAAGAATAAGAGAAAAACTTTTGGCGACTTTTTCTTTATCAGCGCCGCCCCCAACATCAAGAAAATTTGCAGGAGCCCCACCGTGATACTTAATCAAATCCATCGTAGCCATTGCAAGCCCCGCTCCATTGACCATACAACCAATATTTCCCTCCAACGCAATGTAGGCAAGCTCCATTTGGTGGGCAATTGCCTCCTGAGGTGACTCTTGAGAGGGGTCGTACATAGCTGCAATCTCTGGGCGGCGAAAAAGTGCATTATCATCAATTGCAAACTTCGCATCTAAAGCCCATAATTTCCCCTCTGGGTCCTCAATCAGCGGATTGATCTCAATCATATTTCCATCATTTTCTACAAACATCTTACAGATTGTTCTTACAAATTTCTTTCCCTGCTCAGCTGTGTTTCCATTCCACTTCATAAAACGGATTACTTTTTCCAAATCTGCATCAGCAATTGAACCATCAAGTCCTAAATGAACCTTTAAAATCGCCTCTGGATTTTTTTCAGAAACTTCTTCAATTTCCATTCCCCCTTCAGGAGAAACCATCAAAAGGGGCTTTGCATGCTCTCGATCCACCACAACTCCCAAATAGTACTCCTTGGAAATCTCAGCAAGCTCTGCAATCATTACTTGATGACAGATAATTCCCTCAGTTCCCGTCTGCTTGGTCACAAGTTTCATTCCTAAAAGAGCCTCAGCGCGGCTTTTAATCTCTTCCCTTGTCTTTCCAATCTTGACGCCACCTGCTTTTCCCCTCCCCCCCGCATGCACCTGAACTTTCACAACAGCTTGAGTAACCCCTAAAGAATCAATCGCCTGATCAATATCTTCTTTTCTCGAAATGACTCGAAATTCATGTACTGGAATCCCTGCTTTTCTCAGAAGTTCCTTAGCCTGATATTCATGTACGTTCACAAAAGCTCCTAAATAGATACACCTCGCATCCTTCTAATTCAGTTATGTGAATTTATTATTTATTGATCAATCGAAAAGACCAAGAACTGTTAATGCACCGATTGTTAGTTCCTTCGGTATTCTTAAGACCAATTGATCAATTGCTTCATACTCTTTACATAAAGGATCTTCTTTGAAATTCTCTTCTGAAAGTGTTCTCATCTTATAAGTAACCTCTTTTTCGATTTCTTTTATTCGAGTTTTTGCTATTTCAAACTCTTTCATTTCATTTGGATACTGGATAAAAAGGGCTGAGATCCACTCAGGTTGGTCCAATAAATATTTAGAAACCAGCTCACGATCACCCCAGGCAGCTCGAACTTTTTCTGCTGCAGCATCAAATTCCGCTTCACTTAGATCGCTAGAAAAAACCATCTCTCTTATTTCGAATAGAGGTAAATCTAGTTTTTCCCATCCTTTAAGGATAATCTCTAAGTAAACCTCAATTTCATCAAAAAACCTCATTTTAGGAATTGTTTCTCGTGCATATTTTTGTAAAATTGTTAAAGCCAATCCCTCTTTGCAATACTCCCATGTATCCTTTATTCCTTTTCCAGCGATTTTAAGACCTCTATGCGCAATACTTAAATAGATCACAGATAGAGCAATTCGATCTCCACAACTAGTACTACCCTCCGCAATAATCCGCCAAAACACCCCCCGAAACTCTTCGTTCGTTTCAGCGAGCTCCAAATTCCTTACAATATCTGTATAAAATGCCTGAAAATTCCTGTTTTCTATCTGGATAGGCTTTCCTTCAGCTGTATAAGAGAGACGATTTAACCATTGATGAAAAAAAGTTGCACACTCTTCATTAGCTACCAACGTTCGCAATTC
>JBIIKD010000112.1:0-4894 GCA_044233345.1 Chlamydiia bacterium | reverse complement strand
TCGCTCTGCTTGAGCTGTATGGTGATGCTCCATTGAATAACTAAATCTCGGTCCTTGATAGCGGGGAGCATTTATTTCATCTATTATTCTTTGCATCACACGCCATGAAAGATTACACCCCTCTAAAATTACGATGCACTCCATAGGAAGCATTATAATCTCATCTGGAAGCGATCTTAAAGAGGCACATCCAGAGCAATTAAGCTCTTTTAAAAACATCCAATTTTTTAAAATGTTTCCTAGGCTTGTTAATCCAGAACAACCAGAGCAATCAAAGATCTCAATTCCTTTGCAAGCGCCTATACCAGAGGGCATCTCTCTTACCATAGGACAATCAGAGGAATTAAAATTCAATAGATCTCGCCATTCTCCCTCTCCTATTGCTGTTAATGCTTCACAACGAGAGCAATTAAATTCGACTAGATTTTGACAATTCCCTAATTTTATCTCTGTTAATGAGCTACAATCAGAACAATCAAACGTAGTTATATTGCTCCAATTCCCTGCTGGTATCTTTATTAATGATTGAGAAAAAGAGCAATCAAAATTGACTAGATTTTCACAATCCACTAATTTTATCTCTGTTAATGAGCTACAATCAGAACAATCAAAATTGATTGGGCTTTTACAGTCCACTAATTCTATTTCTTTCAAAGATGTACATTCTGAGGAATTAAACTCTTTTAGATTTTCACAACTACGTAATTTTATCTCTGTTAATGAGCTACAAGCAGAACAATCAAAGATTTCTAATGCTTTACAATTTCCTATACTCTCTGGAAGCAATTTTAATAATGGGCAGTCATTTACAATAAAACTCTTAAGTGATGAAATAAATTGCGGATGCCCAAATAGATCTGGCAAATCTTCAATACCTAATTGATGAATAATCAATTTGTTGCTTTTTGGATTTCCCAAAAAATTCAATATCTTCTTTTGGACAATTTCACGATCTTTCTTTGGTCCTAGACCACACTCCACCCATATTTGCAATCTCTCTTCATAGTTTATAAAAGGTGCTAAATGGACTTTTTCTATCTCATCAATTCTTTTTTTCAAACTGCCACAAATATCATCTAGTTCTTGAACTCGTCCTTTCAATAGCGAATGCTTTGTAAGAGTTTCCTTAAAATCGCTTTCAAGCCTTGAAAAAACCTCCTTAATAGTATCCTCTGATTGAAAAAAATACCGATCCTTAGTTTCTTGCAATTGAACTAAACATTTCTTAATTTCAGCTATTTGACGTATGTAAGTTGTATCTATGCTCATCTTATTTCCTTTTATCTATTGGAATTCGCACGCCTTTAATTCTTTTTAAAACCTTAACAGAAAGCCCTAAAATTTTTCATAGTATTTATTCTTTATGCTAAAGAAAATCTTGATTCATTTTTTCTATAAAGCCAATTGGCTATAGGATTTTAAGATTTGGAATTTTTCATACTGGAGGTAAAAAATTTGCTAGGCCAACAGTTGTTGAAATTTAAAACCGAATTGGCTACCTATTCCAGTATAAGCTAAAAGAATAAGCACAAGTCTAAGATGAAGTCCTCTAGAGGATCGTACTCTAAAAAAGTTTGGCATACATCTTGCTATTTGACTAAATAGAGCCTCAACAATTTTACGACGAGATTTTTGGATAAATTCTAAATATCCAGGATGTTGGTTCTTTGCTTTTTGTTTTCTTTAAACCCAATTGACCTATATAAGGACTATTTATGCCCATCTTATTTACCGTTTTCTTTCTAATTGATCTATGTGTTACGATTCTTTAAAATTCACCTGCAAATAGAGCCCCTACTTATGTTTAATTTCTTAAAGTCTAGTTTTCAAAAAATTAAAGATTCCTTAAAAAAAACCTCTTCTTTTTTAGGAAAGCGATTAAAGGGTGTTTTTTCCCGTCCGATCGATCAAGAAAGCCTTGAAGAGATTGAATCAATTCTTTATGAAGCGGATGTTGGATCTAAGACAGTAGAAGAATTTATTGCGCACATTACCCTCTATCACAAAGAACATAAAAAAGCGAAAGCACAAGAGTATCTAACTGAACTACAACAGCTTTCAGAAGAGATTCTTTTAGCCCCTCCCTCTATTGGAGGGAATATCCCCTTAATTGGTACACCGCAGGTCATTTTGATTGTTGGAGTGAATGGAACTGGAAAAACAACAACAATAGCAAAGCTTGCTAAATTATATAAAGATCAGGGGAAAAAAGTGCTTCTTGCCGCAGCTGACACTTTCCGAGCAGCCGCCTCTTCACAACTTGAGACTTGGGCGAAAAGACTCGATATGGAAATTGTTACCTCCCAAAGTGGAGCTGATCCCTCAAGCGTTCTTTATGATGCCATGGCAAAGGGAAAAGCCAAGGGGTTCGATATCATTCTCTGCGACTCTGCAGGGCGGCTTGAATCAAAAACAGATCTTTTGCAAGAGCTAAAAAAAATGGATCGTACTGCGAAAAAGCAAGATGAATTGGCTCCTCATGAAGTATATCTCATCGTTGATGCAACTCTTGGCCAAACAGTTCTCGAACAAATGCGCATTTTTAATAAATATGTGCCGATTACCGGGATCATCCTCACAAAAATCGATGGATCAGCAAAAGGTGGGGTAGCCCTTGCCATGTACAGAGAAACGAAAATTCCTATTCATTTCGTAGGCTTTGGAGAAAAAATTGACGATCTAGCCCCCTTTGATCCAAAATCCTATACAGAAGCCCTCTTTTCTGATTAAATAGAGGGTATGCATAGCTTAAAAAAACTTCTTCAAAATTATATTTTGGAAAATTATGAGAGTCGATCTACACTAGTCGTGTCAGATCCCTCCTTTTTTGAAAGAAAAAAGAAGGCTGAAATTAAATCTGTCCCTTCTGTAAAAATTGCCAGCTACGCTCCTGCAAAAGTGGAGAAGAAGGAACCGGTAGCGCAACCCTTGCCTACCCTCCCTATAAAAAAAGTAGAACTAGAGCCCTCCCCCCTGTTTTTAAAAAGTCAGGCTCCAAAGGTAGACTTTTCACAGGTCTATCAAAAAATTGCCCCAGGATTAAAACTCCATCAAGCCCCTCCCTCTGATCATCTAGCAAAAGGTGTAAAAAATGCCTGGAAGGAATTTCCAGAAGTTCCTATTTTTGTACATCCCTCACTAAAAGGACACAGTGAACTTCTAAAGGCTCTTGCAAATGCGATTGATACAAAACTTGCTTCTTCTCGCTGCTGCAATATTGATGAGATTAAATTTAACAATACTCCCCCGAAATTGATCATTGTTCCAAAAGAACTCCTCCCCAACTACCAAAAGTTATCTTTAGAAAAAATCCCTGTTCTCTTTTTAGAAAATTTAGAACAATATAACGATTCAAAACTCAAGAAGGTCCTGTGGCAACAGATTGTGCAGCTGCTTCAGAACTAACATTTAAACGCTTTGTAACTGTTGCTTTAGATGTCTCTATTGATCGGCCTCTTGATTATGGTCTGCCCGATGAATGGATCGATACCGCCAAGAGTGGAATGCGGGTCGTTGTTCCAGTAAGGGGAAAACCAACTAAAGGAACCATTCTCTCTATTCAATCTTCTTGTCCCTTTCCCAAAGTGCAGCCAGTCACTAAAGTTCTTATTGAGCGCGAAGTGCTGACTGAGGATCTTTTTGGTTTAGCGAATTGGATGGCTGAGTATTACTGCACCTCACTTACGAAGTGCCTATCGACGATGCTTCCCTCAAGTGTAAAAAAAGAAATGAAAGATAAAGAGCAGCTTTTTATTAAAAGCGCCTTAAGTATACCTAAACTTGCTGAATTCTGCGCAGAAATTCGGGTTAAGTTTCCAAAGCAAGGGGAAGTTCTCGATGTTGTTTTACTCTATCCCAAAGGAATTCTTCTAAGTGAACTTCTCGAAAAAGGAAAAGTGACACGGGCTCCTGTAGAAAGCTTGATTAAGAAAGGGATCTTAATCAAAGATACCACTTTATTAGACAGAAGTCTCATTGAAGAGTTTGAATATTTTCCAACTCTTCCAAAAAAATTAAATTCAGAGCAACAAATTGCTTTCGATGCGATTATTCACTCTTTAACTGGAGATGGAGGAACACATCTAATTCATGGGATTACAGGAAGTGGAAAGACTGAAATTTATCTTCAAGCGATTGAATATACTCTTTCTTTAAAAAAATCAGTGATTCTCCTTGTTCCAGAAATTGCCCTTACTACCCAAACAATTGAACGTTTAAAGAGTCGCTTTCAAGAAAGACTTGCGATACTTCACTCAAGACTCAGTCATGGAGAACGCTTTGATGCTTGGCATGCAATGCGTAGGGGAGATATTTCTATTGTCGTTGGAGCTAGGTCAGCGATATTTAGCCCCCTTCCCAATCTAGGGCTTGTAATTGTCGATGAAGAGCATGAAAGCTCCTATAAGCAATCTGAAGATATGCCTACCTATCACGCACGGGATATCGCTGTTCTTCGAGCCAAATTAACAAAAGGTGTTTGTATTTTAGGAAGCGCAACTCCGTCTATTGAATCTTATTATAACACCTCTATTGGAAAATATGAACTCCATACACTTCATGCACGGGCGGGTCTTGGAAGAAAACCTTCTGTAGAAATTGTAAATATGGCTCTTGAAAAAGATAAAAATAAAGGATTTACTCTTGTTTCAGATCCCCTCCTATCAAAAATTGAAAAGAGGCTAAAAACAGGGGAACAATCCATTCTCTTCCTAAATAGACGCGGCTATTTTACCTGCCAAGTATGCACAAGCTGCTCTAAAACAATTAAATGTAACCACTGCGATGTATCTCTTACCTATCATAAAGGGGAAAATATTCTCTCGTGCCACATCTGCAGCTTTTATTTACGCCCCCCTATTGAAAAATGCCCACGCTGTAACTCTCATGAAACTCT
>JBIIKD010000187.1:0-2816 GCA_044233345.1 Chlamydiia bacterium | reverse complement strand
CTTTACTTTTGCTTTGTCAATATTGAAAATAATTTTGTCTCGACTTTTTTCGTCTAGAAGCAATAAAAATTCACGCGCTTCAGTCAAGAATATCACATCAAATTTATTCATTCATTTCAATTTGTTTGTTTCCATACAAAGATACAAACTTTCTTCGACTCCAAATATTAAAAAATGATTTTTATTTCCTAGAATGTTCACGGGCTATTCTGACTAACGTTTTTATTTTAGATTCAAAATCAATTAGTTACAAAACCAAAATCTTCTTTAGTCAGGTCAAATTTAGTAATTTGTTTTTTGACTCTTTCCACTAGCTTCATTTTTCTTTTTTCGTCTAGAAATAAGTATTCGATTGGTGGTTTATATGGTATTTTTTTTACTACCATATTCCAAAGTATAACTGCCAATTTTCTCGCTGTTGCACTTACAGCTACTGTTCTGCCTTTTCTATAGCAAATTCGTTTAAAGAAATTTGAAAGGTGAGTATCTTTTAAGTTTCCAATTGCATTTGCAGCATTTCGCAAAGCTATTTTTAATCTATTGCTTCCTTTAGGGGTTTTTGAACTCAGTAATTTTCCTCCGCTTATTTTGTTATTAGGAGCAAGTCGAAGCCAAGAGGTAAAATGCTTTGCAGTTTCAAATTCGTGGAAGCCATTGGGACCTATTTCGCTTATGATACTTAAAATTGTAGCATGACTCATTCCCTCAATACTCATTAAATCAATTCCTCCGAAGTATTGAAATGAAGCTTGGTTTAAGTCTATGCCTTTAATTGCATTTTTATTGATTCTTTTATGTGTTTTAATCGATGTTTTGAGTCTTTTCTTTTCTGGATCGGTATTGATTTGTTGTTTAAGGAATGCTCCAATTTGTTTATCACATTCACCAATCTTTTTTTGATAAAACTCATAAGACTCTAACTCTTGTTTAAGGCCAAATAAATAATCTTCGCGGTTGTTTCCTTTTAGTGCTTTTGCAATTTCTTCTTTAGATTTTCTGCAATTACCATGTCGATGCTCAGATAGTCTTTCTGGGTCAAGATTTCCTTTGCAGATGTCAGTAATGATTGCCATTCCTGTAAGTCCACAGATATCATTTACAACCACGTCTAACCTAAAATTAAGAATCTTCAAGTACTTCTGCATTTTGTGCGAAGCCTCTGCTGCCAGGTCGAGCATATTTTGTCTTTGACGACAGTAAGTACGAAGTTTTTCAGTAGTCTCATCTGGTAAAAAACTACCCGTCAATAAACCAATACTGTGCAATTTTTGAATCCATCTGGCATCTTTTACATCTGTTTTTTTGCCTTTGATGTTTTTAGTGAATTTTCCATTTACTAAGGTAACTTCAAAACCATGTTTAATGAGTTCCACGTACAAATTTTGCCAATAATTACCTGTACTTTCCATTGCTACGGAGGTAATGCCATGCCGCTTAAAATGAATGCAGATTTCAATAAGATCATCAGCATACACTCCAAACTCATTCACATCATCATTTCCTTGTCCAACTGCTGTAAAATGGCTTCTGCTGCCAATATCAATACCTGCGCAGTGAGGGTTGATGATGTCCATTTCTAATTTTTTCTTCTCCATTTTCTTTTTTTTAATTAGTTAATAAAAAATAGCTCAAAGAGAATGTATATTTGTTCTGAAAATTATTCTGAACGGGGTCTTCGCAAAAGCGAGCCTCCACTGAAATTATCTACAAGTCCCGACCCAGAATCGGGACTTTTTACATTCCAACCAGAATGACGCACGAGCTTAAGAGCACCAATGCTTAAAAGGGTCTTTCAATGAGCTAAAGCAAATTTAGAGAAAGCATCTTGATCCGCAAACACGCACGTTAGCCAGAGAAATTATTTTCTTGCTGAAAAATGGGGAATGAACGCTAACGTTCCCATGGCAGGCGCAGAAAGCATTTCAACCTAAAAAGTTCCTACGAAACCATGAAGCCCAAAACTAATAAAATGTTCCTTACGAACCTAAATGTGCTTTTTGCGCTTGCCATGTGTTAGCCCTTGGCGGTAAACCGCTATTGTTTCACAAACTTTTTTCCCGCTCTTTTTCCAGTTTTTAAATCTTGTATTTCTAACCAATAAATCCCATTTTCTAACTGTCCGATTTCAGTTGTTAAAATTGTCTTTTGGTTGTTAGTTTTTCCTTGCCAAAGTGTTTGACCAAGCATATCAGTTATTTTTAAAGCACAAATATTTGAAATATCTTGTTCAATTGTCAAATAAGTTGAAGTGGGATTTGGGAAAATCTTTAAACGTAAATCGGGAGCAGAAATACTTGTTGAAACGCTAGTACTTAATGTATCGCAACCACTTCCAACCAAAGCACCTAATCTAAAATTAGCGTAATTAGGAGAAACGTCAATAAAGCCATTTTCTATCATATTGTAAACACCTTGTGTAAAACCACAATTTGAAGAGGGTTCGTTTGGTTGGTAAAGCACACTTATTTGTGGTATCCAAGGTGAAACTGAAATATCAACATATGGCGAAATAACCCACAAGTTATTTGGAGTAAGACAAGGAGCCGCATGGCCCTCAGCAATAACGCTAAATGAAGAAGTTGTAAAATCATATTGACATAGCTCAATTGTTAAAAATGCATTCATATTAGAACGTCTAAAATAAAGCTTAGTACCATCTGGACTCAAACAGCAGGCATTCACAGCATCTGAATTAAAATAATTACTTAAATCATGCATTATAGGATTTGTTAGTTGTCCAGTGCAGCGATTGAAATCATATACATACGCTTTTCTTATTGAACCAATTATTACATTTATAAATTTACTACCATCAC
>JBIIKD010000186.1:0-2824 GCA_044233345.1 Chlamydiia bacterium | reverse complement strand
ATGATCTTGGGATTATTCAAGGATTTGTTCAAGGAACTGATGGAACGTCCCCTGAAAAAATGAGTGAATATCTAGATGAAATGAGAAGAGTTGCTTATACATCTGATGCCGTAGAAACAATTGGAACTATAGGGTCTAATCCGACAGATAGTCAATCGCTTTTTTTTATTAATCTTGTAGATCGAAATAAACGAAAAGATATTTGGGGTGTAATAAAAGAACTTCAGTCAAAGTTCAATAATCTTTACAATTTCCGTGTGTTTTTAAAAGCCTATCCACTAATTAATTTACAAATCGGTAGCTCTGAGTCTGGAAAAGCAAACAATCAATATCTTTTACAAGGATTTGATCCTAATTCTCTGTATACAGCAACAGAAGAACTCTTAGCTAAAATGCAAGACTCTCCCCTTTTAAAAAACGTCTCTTCTGATTTCCAACCCAACGCTCCTGTTTTAAATGTCGATCTTTTACGAGATGAAGCGAGTTCTTATGGAAGTGTTACAGCTCAAGATATTGAATCTGCATTTATGTATGCTTACGGAGAAAGCTACATTTCCAAAATTAACGTTCCTGAAGATATGTATTATGTTATTTTAGAAGTACAAAATCGGTTTTTAATGGACCCTTCTCTTCTTGATACTCTCTATCTTTCAAATCATACTAGAGAAAAAAATAGACAAGTAGCAATGGAATCAATTACAGAATCTTCTATTGGCACAACAGCTGAAACAGTAAACCACGTTAATGCCCTTACCTCCGTTACAATTTCTTTTGATGAAGCAGATAATACGGCTTTAAGTACAGCTATCGCAGAGGTTAAATCACTTGCGCATGAAACTCTTCCATCCAGCGTAATGGGTGAAGTGGTAGGAAATTCTGCTGAATTTGAAAAATCAATGAAACAATTCGCGGGTCTTATTTTCTTAGCTATTTTTATTATCTATATTATTTTAGGAATTCTTTACGAAAATTTTCTTCACCCACTCACCGCACTTTCTGCGGTTCCTGTTGCGCTTTTAGGGGGAATGCTTTCCTTGATTATTTGCGGTCAAATTCTTTCAATTTATGCAATAGTTGGTCTTTTAATGCTCTTAGGAATCGTCTTAAAAAATGGAATTTTAATCATTGATTTTACTCTAGAAATCATGGAAAAAGAAAAAATATCTGCAGCTGATGCTACCTATAAAGCATGCGTTCTTCGCTTTCGTCCTATTGTAATGACTACTATTGCTGCCATTATGGGTGCTCTTCCAATCGCTCTTGGTATTGGAGGGACTGTAGCTAATGGTCGGTCCCCTCTTGGTATTGCAGTTGTCGGGGGCTTAGTTTTTGCTCAACTTGTTACCCTTTTTCTTACACCTGTAGTCTTTGTTTATATTCATCAACTTAATACCTATCTTCTAAAAAGATTCAACATTCATGATCAAGAAGGGGTTGTTGAAAAAAATCTATAAATCACGCTGGATTTAAAACCCGATTGCCTAAAAAGTCCAGCCTAGCCATTAAAAAGGGAGATGTAGCCTCTGCTGACTATACAAAATTTGTGACCTCATTGAAGGCTAAAATTCGATCAGCCCAGATCAAGAGGGCGGTTGCGGTTAACAGCGAATTGATCAAGCTTTATTGGGAGGTTGGTAAGGATATATTTGAAAAACAAGAGAAAGAAGACTGGGGCAGTAATGTATTGGAAAGGGTGGCTAAAGAGCTTCAAAATGAGTTCCCTGGTGTGGAGGGATTCTCAAGGCGTAATATGTTTAGGATGAAGGCGTTTCATCAGACATATACAAAAGTGCCAGAAGCTGTGGCACAATTAGGCGATTTACCTATTTTTTCCATCCCTTGGGGGCATAATGCACTCATCCTTGAAAAGATTAAGGATACAGCAGAGCGTCTTTGATACGCCTCTAAAACGATAGAACATGGATGGAGCAGAAGCATGCTCACAATTTGGATCGAAAATGACTTGTATCGCAGAGAAGGAAAGGCTATAACAAACTTCAAAGCGGCGTTACCAGCACCGCAGTCAGATTTAGCGCAGCAATCGTTAAAAGATCCCTACGTCTTTGACTTCCTCACTCTGCAGAAGGAACACTTAGAAAAAGATTTAGAAGAAGCTCTGGTCAAACATATCCAAAAGTTCTTGATTGAACTGGGGCATGGATTTGCTTTTGTTGGTCAACAATATCTCCTTAAAGCAGGAAAACAGGACCTGTATGTCGATCTGCTTTTCTATCACTGATCTTGCAACCTTTTTGTGGACGCTAAGAAGGCAAACATTTGTTTTTATAGTAAGTGTCCTCAAAAGCCCTTGGTGAAACATATCCCAAACTTGAGTGACTCCTTTTCCCATTATAAAAAACCTCTATGAATTCAAATAAATTATTCTTTGTTTCTTCCCTAGATTTTAATCCATTAAGATATACATATTCAGTTTTTAGAGTATGAAAAAAGCTCTCTTTTACGGCATTGTCATAGCAACTGCCAGAATTCATACTTAAAGTAATATTACACTCCTTTGCAGCTTCTCTAAATTCCTCACTAGTGTATTGAGAACCTCTGTCAGAGTGATGAATTACAGATGTTTCTGGATTTCTACCAATCATGGCTTGTCTCAAAGCACTTTTTACAAGATCTACTTCCATTCTATTATCCATAGACAATACAATAATTTTCTTAGAGGGTGTTTACAAAGTAAAATTTGAAATATAGAATATTCCCCTTCACAGGAGGATATTCTAATGAGACAACCTTATCCAGATGATCTAAGTGATATAGAGTGGGAGCTTATAGAACCACTACTCAGCGGTTCTATGATTAAACAAGG
>JBIIKD010000185.1:0-2833 GCA_044233345.1 Chlamydiia bacterium | reverse complement strand
GATGTTATAGCAAATTCTGATAGAATACATGGAGCGCAATCATACTTTGTAAATATTTATTTAGATGCAAATTCTACAGCCACACAAAGAAATACTGCTAAAAACCATCTTATTGCAACAATCAAAAATGTAATACGCAATCATTGCACAGCAACTCAAACTCTTGTCGCAAATCTAGCAAATCAATTTGATGCATCGTTCGAAGAAGCCTTAAATTCTATTGATATTGAATCATTAGAAAAATCGATAGTAAAATTATCTCTAACCAATAATGAAGCTAAAAAAGCGTATACAAAAGATCTTATAGGCATTCATATTCGTTGTTTAGTTGCTTTTTCTGCTTTAAATGTTACAAATAATACACCATTAAGTCACGACGAGCAGGCACGATTCATTCATAACGTTACTGGAATTGCTTTAAATCACTACCAAATAATCAACCCAGACTCTTTAGCTATAAAAGCCGCAAATGCGATTTTACCAACAGCAGTTGATATAGGAACGGATTTTCTTTTTCCTAATTCAGTACATTCTGAAACACCCTTAGAAACTGAAATTGTTTCTTCATCAGAGCCATTAGAGGAAAATTCAATTACGCTCAACTTGCTTAACACCTCCATGAGGTTTGTCTTCTCTTTTTTTAGCGCTTTCTTCAACTATATTCATTCCAAACTCTCAAACGCTCCCTATTCAATGAGCGAAGAAATAGAAGCTTCATTACTTAACTCTATTTTTATATCAAACTCAGAAAGCATTGAATTTGAAACTGAAGAAGATTCTTTTAGATCGACTCCCCAATAAAAATATTTATGTAGTATTTTAGACTTAATCGATTGCCTCTTTCATTTTTTTTGCTATCTTTTCGATTTCAAATGAGCTGATCAGTTTTTTAATATTTGGAATGTAGATTTGCACAAGAAATTTTAAGAGTAAGTCATACCCTAACTTTCTTGGCAAATAGTGAAAATGCACATGAGGAACGCTTTGCCCTACTTCCACACCATTTTTTTGCAGTAACAAATACTTAGTCAAATAGCAAGATGTATGCCAAGATTTTTTAGAGTAGGATCCACTCCAGGACTTTATCTTCGAGTTATTCTGATACTTTTAGCTTATACAGTTCATCGGTTTATTCCAGATCTTGCGCTCTAATCGCTGGCTGCAATAAAAAAAAGAATAACTTCTTAATCATACCTGTATATTTTTGTCCGATAGATGTCAGAAAGGGTGATTTCTTTTTTTCTTTTTCCCTCGGGGAGAAAAAATGTATTCGAAATAAGCATCCCATTACGCTTCTTTTCAGAAATCGCTTGCATTGCCCGAGGAAATAGATAGCAATATATAAGTCCAGCTTCTTCGATAGAAACGTCGTTAAAATCAACTCTTTTAAAGGTCAAATTTTTTGCCAACATACAAAATATCTTAGAAAAAAGAAAAGGCACCCAAGATTTTTCATAACCAATCACCTCCGATTTTTTATATTTGCAGGCTAAAAAAAAAGCTACATGCCCCCACCCACTTCCCATTTCTACAATAGTTCCGTTAACCCTTTTGGGAAGAATTTTATCCACTGCACGAAGAACACGAAAAGATGTGGGCATAGGTGATATCCCCAATCGAATAGTGTAATAGATAAGGGAAAAAAAAAGAGAAACGGCAAAAAAAAGAACTAGTTGCATTACTTCCTAACGAAAAGAGCGCAAAGCCTAAAAACTGGATTCACAATAAATCCTGGTATAAAACAAAAAGCACCTAGAATTTTCCAGTATCCTCCTGTCAACCAAAATAGTCTTAAAATTGCATTTGCTTTTACCCAAACGCGATTTCCTTCAAGAAATACGACATATTGATTTTTTCTAAGAAATGTGTAATTTCCTTGAAAAATCCCTTTAGATTTTTTCCCGTCTAAAGAAGAAAAAGTAAATTGATCTTTACTATCTATTTTTTTTATCTTATTTACAGCCAACTTGGCTAACGCATGTTTTCCATCAAAAAAAACTCGTTTCAATTCGATCCCCTTGTACTTATTAATTTTAATGTGGGCTTTTGTTTCTTTAATACATCAAATTCTTTTGCTAAAAGTAGTATTTCCTCTTCAGTAGAGTCCCCGCTTTGAATCTTTCTTTTTATCACTTCTCTTTTTAACATCCAATTCCGCTCCAAGATTTTTTGCATGGTAGCTTGAACTCCTTCTTGAAACTTTGTAGTATTTACTCTTTTTTGAACAATGATATCTAAAATATGCTCTTCGCCTCTTTCTAAATACTGACCAATCAACAACATATCCACTGTTGCTTTCTGTTCTAAAAGAAGACTAATTTCTCTATAGAGTCTTTTACACACGGGATCAAAAATATCATTTTGTTCAATATTTTCTTGAATCCAATTCCAATATATCTCTTTTTCTTCACCCATCAATAAAATCCATCGAATAAGGTCTACTTCAAGTATTTGATTCGAATCAATTCCTTTTTCTTCAGGTTGACTAATTGGCTGAAATACTTCTCCATTTCCTTTTACCATCTCTTCGGGGATCTGTAGATAGCTTGAAATCTTTTTTAAACCCTCATGGATCATGATGGGATGCTTCCAACTTTGAATGAGCTCTCTCATATTTTTAACAAGTTCATTCTTTCCAGCAGGAGTTTCTTTGTTAGATTTTTTTTCATAATTTTTTAAAGCAAAAGTAATGAAATCTTCTCCATTTTCCAAATAATTAGTAAATCCTGGAAGTCCACTTTTCTGAAGAACGCTGTCGGGATCCATTTTCTCCGGAAATTTTAAAATCGAGACCTCTATTCCCTCTTTTTGAAAATACTGACCGACTTTTAAA
>JBIIKD010000184.1:0-2871 GCA_044233345.1 Chlamydiia bacterium | reverse complement strand
GATGAGTATACAAAAAAAAGAAATCGTTGTCTTGGTCGATTGTTTTGATAAAGAAATCGGCACCTGTGAAAAACTTTTGGCTCACATCGAGGGAAAACTTCATAGAGCGGTCTCTGTTTTTCTTTTTAATAGATCTGGTGAAATGCTCTTACAGCAAAGAGCCTTTTCTAAATACCATTCAGGCGGACTTTGGACGAACGCTTGCTGCACTCACCCAAAACCTGGCGAATTGCCGATTCAAGCTGCAAATCGCCGTCTTTTTGAAGAAATGGGCTTAAAGTGCGATATACATAAAATTTTTGATTTCACGTATAAAGCTTTATTAGATAACAATCTTACTGAACATGAATTCGACCATGTCTTTATCGGCTACTCGAATGAGGTCCCAAATCTGAATCCCAAAGAAGCCTATAACTGGAAATGGATTAGCATGGAAAATTTAGAAAAAGAAATAAAAGAACACCCAGAAAAGTATACTTCCTGGTTTAAAATTATTCTTAAAGAAATTTTAAAACATACACACAGCAATTAGATCTTTTTACAAAAAAAAGGCTGTAGATGAATAAATGCCTACAGCCAAAATCACTTTATCTATAAATAAAGTACTACTTATTCATCAGAATCTTCATCATCTTCATCATCTTCGTCTTCTGCAGAAAGATCTCCATCTTCACCCATTTCTGCTATAGAATCTAAAATATCATATATCATATCTACACCTTCTTCAGCACTAGGGGCTTGCTCTACAGCTAACTGATATGCAAGACTAATTAAACTCATTACAGCCTCATCGACAAGAAGTTCACCATCAAATTCATTTAATGCAGCAAGTAATTTTTTATGAAAATTTTCTTGAGTTCTTGTTCCCATTGGATTTACCTCCATTAACACGTTTAAAATCTATCCTGTAGGACTTTTCCCAATCAGAACAGATGAATAGTTTTATAAAAGGTAAACATCATAAAACTTATAGAACATTTCATGCAAGGATGAGCGCTCCTTTTTCTAAAAAACAGCATAAGATTTCCATGAAAATTAATAGCTTACATACACTTAAAAAAATAAAGAGCCCCCCTTAAACCAATTTAAAATACTATATACAACTCCTGATTGACGAAGTGTGTAAGTTGAGTTTATCTAGTCTTTGGGATTACGGGGACGAATTTTTTTATATCCCTCATTGAAAAACCTTTAGGAAGGTCTTTTTTAGAAGCTTTTTGCCAGGGGATATTTTTTCCAAAAATCCAAACCTCTCCGCGAACAATCAAAACATCTCCCTCAAGCCAAAATTCAGCTTTATAGACTTTTCCTTTCTGAGGATCTATGATTTTACCTTTATATTTATTACCTTGCTTTTCTCCATCCCTCTCTCTTTCTACACCATAGACAAAATCCATTCCGCAGTAAGGGGGGTGACCGATAACTCCCGTTGCTTTTTCTTTCTGTTCTAAAATCGTATCTTTGATCTTTCCTTGATCATCGTATGTTGCTAGCATCCTTCCATAATACTTACCTTGATACTTATAGATCGCTACCAAACTTCGAGGCTTATCAGATTTTTCATCTCTACTTTTCCACAATCCTGTAATCTCTTTCTCTGAGTTAGTTGAGCAAGAAGATAAAATAAATGACACACAAAAAACAATCAACGAAAGTAATTTTCTCATAATTAAGATCTATGAATCAATCTAATTTATTGTCAATTAAAGGATTTTAAAGCTCTTGGTGAATAAAAATAGAAAGCTCAAAAAATTGTCGAATGCTCATTCCTGTGATAGATCTCATCGTTATTTCTTTTAAACCTAATTGGCTACCTATTCGCTCACGCGATTAGAGCGCAAAATCTGGAATAAACCGATGAATTGTATAAGCTAAAAGTATCAGAATAACTCGAAGATGAAGTCCTGCAGCGGATCGTACTCTAAAAAATCTTGGCATACATCTTGCTATTTGACTAAACACTGTCTCAACAATTTTACGACCAGATTTTTGGATAAATTGTAAATACTTGAGATGTTGCTTTTTTGCTTTTTGTTTTCTTTGAGGAATGAATTGGACATTAGCTATTTCTAGTAATTCATTTTCAAGAATTTGACTGTTATAGGCCCCTGTTTCCATATAGAATGGATTGTTCTGGCAAATCGATTTCCATTTCCTTCAGAGCTGTGATATCTGCATATGAAGCTGGAGTCATGACGAAGAAGCCCTTATAGATGCAGTCCTTCTTTAAAAAGGGAATATCCTTATCAGGACTTTTTCAAATTTAAGTCGCTGGTCAACCTACATGTATCTAGACCTACCAGTTATTGAACTGAACGAGTGCCACTATAATTAGAACATAGATCTATTGAGTATGCAAATTCCAATATTGAGTGATACTGCATATGTAACCCACACCAAATAAGGAATAAGGAGAAACGCCGCTAAACGACTTACTGACCAGGCTTTAATAATCGTTAAGTTAATGAATATCCACAGCAAAATGATATCGATCAATCCCAATAGAGGACTACGTAAAGAGAAAAAAAGAAATGACCAAATAAAATTTAAAGCAAGTTGAGTACCATAGAAGATCAAAGCATTTGTTCGCTGATATGAATATTTAGCGCGATAGATTAACCATCCAGCAACAGCTATCATAATATAAAGACAAAACCAGACTGGTCCAAATACCCAATCTGGTGGCGTCCATAAAGGCTTCTCTAACGTCGGATACCATGTTGAAACAGTTTCCCTTGTCCAAAAACTTCCAACTATCTCTATGACAAGGCAAAGAATAATAAAAATACTAAAAGAAATCCAAATCTGCTTTTTTTTCATCTAAACCCCGTCTATTTTTTAAAACCTCTATTTAGATTTCTTCTACTAAAA
>JBIIKD010000170.1:0-3079 GCA_044233345.1 Chlamydiia bacterium | reverse complement strand
CTCTCTTTCTGAAGACAGCAAGCGCCGGTTTGAAACAAACCCTCTTCGAATTCTCGATTCTAAAGATCCAAAAGACAAAGAAATTGGCGCTTCAGCTCCCGTGATCTCTGATTTTATTTCGCAAAAATCAAAAGAGCATTTTCAATCTTGCTGCGAAAAACTCGATCTATTAAACATTTCCTATACCGTTGAGCCAAGGCTAGTTCGCGGGCTTGATTATTACTGCGATACTGTCTTTGAAGTTCTTGCGAATGATGACATTGGCGCGCAAAACACCTTAGGTGGTGGAGGTCGCTACAATGGACTAGTCAAACAAATGGGAGGCCCTGATTTACCTGGTATTGGATGGGCAACTGGAATAGAACGCGTCCTTCAAACCCTTCTTTTACAAAAAAGTATCTCAGAGTCTCATAAAGGACCTCAATATTACTTCATCCCTTTATCAGAAAGAGCTGTAAATTTTTGTCTAGAATCTGTAACCAATCTTAGAAGAGCTCTAATTCCTGCCATGCTTCACCAAAAAAACTACAATGTGAAAAAAGGACTACAAAGCGCAGAGCATCTTCATGCTAAATACGCAATTATTGTCGGAGATGAAGAACTCGACAATCATACAATTAAATTAAAAGACTTGTCTTCAAGAGCTGAACAAGTTCTTTCTTCCGACTACATAAGAAATAAGGACCTCCTATGCAAACAGCAAAAACTCGACATCGAATAGAAGAAACAACAATGAGAACCCACACTTGTGGAGAGCTTAGCAAAAAAGACAAAGGCACTGAAGTCTCTCTTTGCGGCTGGGTAAATAGACGCCGCGATCATGGAGGACTTATTTTTATTGATCTACGCGACCGTTATGGAATTACTCAACTCGTCTTTGATCCAGAATTAAACAAAGAAGCGCATGCCCTTGCAAGCAACCTAAGAAGTGAATGGACCCTCCAAGTAAAGGGGCGCGTTAAGCCAAGAGGAGAAGGACTTGAAAACCCCAACATGAAAACTGGGGAAATTGAAATAGAAATAAATGAGATAAAAATACTCTCTTCCTCTAAAACACCTCCTTTTTCTATTTCAGATGAAAAAATTGATGTCAACGAAGACCTTCGCCTTACCTATCGATACTTAGACATTCGAAGAGGAAAATTGATTGAAAATTTTCTTATGCGACACAAACTCGTTTCCTACATCCGCAATTTTTTCAACGAGCGTCTTTTTATTGAACTAGAAACACCTATTTTAACAAAATCTACTCCTGAAGGAGCTCGAGACTATCTCGTTCCATCCCGCGTCCATCCTGGCTCTTTTTATGCTCTCCCACAATCGCCTCAAGTTTACAAGCAACTTTCAATGATCTCGTGCCTTGATCGTTATTACCAAATTGCTCGTTGCTTTCGAGATGAAGATTTACGGGCCGACAGACAACCAGAATTTACTCAACTCGATGTGGAAATGAGCTACATTGGAGCAGAAGACATTCTTTCTATGCTTGAAGAAATGATTCGCGGCGTATTTAAACACTGCATAGACCTTTCTATCCCCCCTAATTTTAAACGACTCAGCTATCAAGAATGTATCGAAAAATATGGATCTGATAAGCCAGACCTTCGCTTTGATATGGCTTTTGTAAATGTTACAGAAATTGCAAAGCGCTCTGAATTTTCTATCCTTAAAGAACAAATTGCAGCCGGCGGTGTAGTAAAAGTTCTCCCAGTTCCAGGCGGGGCAGTCTTTTCAAGAAAAGATATTGATGAATGTACAGCTCTTGTTGAAAAATTAGGACTTAAAGGGCTTGCTTGGATAAAATATAGTGAAGAAGGGCTTACTTCTAGCATTGTAAAATTCTTCTCACCAGAACTTCAAAAAGAGCTTATTCAAGAGACGAAGATCAAGTTAGGAGACCTTCTCTTTTTTGCAGCAAGCGATCATGCAACTGTAAGCCAAGCGCTAGATCACCTTCGTCGACACATCGCAAACAAATTAGGAATGATCCAAAAAGATCAGTGGGCCTTTCTTTGGGTTGTAGATTTCCCTCTTTTTGAAAAAGATTCACATACAGGTCGCCCAACAAGCGTCCACCATCCTTTTACTGCTCCTCTTGAGGAAGATCTCCATCTTTTAGATACCGATCCTTATAAAATCCGTTCAAACGCTTATGATTTAGTAGCGAATGGGTATGAATTAGGAGGGGGATCTATCCGGATACACGATCAAAAAATTCAAAAGAAAATCTTTGAAATCTTAGGCCTAAGCCAAGGAGAGATTGAAGAAAAATTTGGATTTTTTATCGACGCCCTCGAGTATGGAACTCCTCCCCATGGAGGAATTGCCTTTGGAATCGACAGAATTTCTATGCTTCTTTGTGGCTTAAATTCAATTCGAGACGTCATCGCTTTCCCTAAGACCCAGAAAGCATCTGACATCATGATGAAGACTCCAACCCCAGTTACACCTGAGCAGTTAAAGGACCTGCATATCAAACTTCGCTAACAGTGCGGCGCAAGATCCCGAAATTTAGTAGCCAGTAAATGGGGGGAAAAGGTAGATTAGTCCTTTGACCAGGAGACTTTCATGAAATCTTTTCTTTCCTTTATAGCTCTAGGAGCAACTGTTCTAGGATCTAGTT
The DNA here is from genome assembly GCA_044233345.1 of Chlamydiia bacterium. Lineage (GTDB taxonomy): Bacteria > Chlamydiota > Chlamydiia > Chlamydiales > 2-12-FULL-49-11 > JBIIKD01. The sequence continues at coordinate 456 of JBIIKD010000170.1, read as the reverse complement.
TATATGCAAAAGAAGAAGCCCACGTTCCTGAAAAAACGATCGAGGCTGCCCCTTCTGTAGATATTCGCCTTGTTTCAAAAGCGTTTGGCCATTTAATTTCACAAAATCTAGAATCTTTATGCTTAGATTTAGACATGAGCCAAGTAATCCTAGGTATTCAAGAGCGGATGAAAGGACAACAGTCTCCTTTGACAGAAAATGAGTGCTTTGACGCAATTTCCTCAATTCAAGACAATCTATTTAAAAAACAATCTGAAGAAAACCTAAAAAAAGCTGATGCATTCCTTTTAAACAATAAAAAAGAGCCAGGCGTTATTGAAATTGAACCTGGGAAACTTCAATATTTCTGCATGCAAGCAGGAACAGGGGAAGAAGTTCAATCACACTTTTCTCCTGTTATTCGGTATGTAGGGAAATTTTTAGATGGGAAAACATTTGGTGATGCAGAAGATACAG
>JBIIKD010000052.1:0-8562 GCA_044233345.1 Chlamydiia bacterium | reverse complement strand
TGCTTAGATGAAACAATCCTAGGCTTCGCGAAATCAATCGTAGGAATGAAAGAAGGGGAAAAAAGAAAAGTTTTTATTCACCCTGAATATGCTTACGGAACAAATGGGATGTTCCCACCCAATTCTCTTTTAACATTTGAAATTGAAGTATTAAAAGCGAATACGACAAAAGCTGAAGAGCAATCTATCTCAAAAACACCAGAAGGAAATAGCATCTCTAACGAAATCGCTAATATGGACTGCTTCGAAACAGGAGTCAGATAAAGTCATAAAAAGAGAGGGATCTAATCCCTCTCTTTTTGAGCCTAAACCTTTATGCATATCATTCTTTATCAACCAGAAATACCAGAAAACACAGGCAATATCGTCAGAACCTGTCGAGCAACAAATGCAAGACTTAGTCTGATTACTCCGCTTGGCTTTAGCATTTCCAATAGACGCGTTAAACGAGCAGGTCTTGATTATTGGGACGAAGTCGAAATCGATGTAAATGACTCGCTAGAAAAACTCCTCTTAGAGAGCACTAAACCCTTTTTCTTTTTTTCCAGCAAGGCTACCACACCTTATACAGAAGCCCCATTTGAGCTTGGCTCTCGCCTTATCTTTGGCTCAGAAACAAGTGGTCTACCATCACACTTTTTCGATCGCTATCCAAGCAAATTCTACACTATCCCGATGGCTGAAGGGGCCCGCTGCCTCAATCTTTCTAACTCAGTAGCCATTGTTCTCTACGAATCGCACCGCCAACTCAACTTCGAAACCTTCACCCCGCAAAACCTCCAATAGCGCCCATTTAAAAATGGCTCTTATATAGATTTTTTATAAAAAATATTTCTCGTCTTTGCGCTTTTATAGATTTCATCCAAATAGTCACACAAAGACGGGAAAAAACCCTAAAATTAAAGGGAAGAAGCGATCATTTCTTGGATGCTTTGCTTATCCTGAATACCAATAAAGCTGTTAACTAGCTTTCCAGATTTGTAAAAGTGAACAGTCGGGATAGACATGATCATGCTTTCACTTGTAAAATCATGAAATTCTTCATCATCTACGTTTACTTTGTAAATTTCATATTGACCATTTGCTTCTTCTTCTAGATTTTCTAAAATAGGAGCCAATTGTCTACATGGTCCACACCAATCTGCATAAAAATCAATAATGGTGAGTTTGGCCTCGCTTATTTTTTGACGTAGCTCTTTTTGACTGATTTGTTTTGACGACATGATTTTTTCTCTCCGTTATAATCTTCCTAATTTTTTTCGATATTCTGCTTGAAGCTCTTTTAAAGCTTTTTCAAGATCATCTGTCATTGCTTTTTGCTGCTCTTTTTTCCCCCCCTCTATGTGTTCATAGCTCTCCCAAATAAGAGGCTTCCCAAACACTAGAGCGCACCTTCCCCATAATTTAGGAAATATTGCTCCCCTTGGAAAAATCTGATAGGCACCAATAATTACTGCCGGAACTACCGCTGCATTTGTAAGAGATGAAAGCATTGCAACACCTCTTTTAAACGGCAGAAGTTCCCCTGTTTTACTTCTTGATCCTTCAGGAAATATAATCACCTGATTTCCTTTTAATAACACAGAAGAAACCGCTTTGATAGTTGAAGAATCTTGGGCCGTTCCAGAAACACTATGCACATTTAATCTTTTAATAACCCATCCAACAACAGGCACTTTAAAAAGATACTCATTTGCCAAAACATGCACCTCTTTTGGATAAAAAGCACCAACAAGAGGAGGATCTATAAAAGAGACATGATTTGGAGCAATGATTGCAGCTCCATTTGGAATATTTTCAATCCCATAACATTTAACCCTATAAAAAATTTTAAAAAAACAATAGAAAAAAAGGACATTAAGTTTGTAAAGAAATCCAGCGCTAGCACGCTCTTTACCAATTAACTTAGCCCAAATCCAGCTTGGACTTCTTTTTTTTACTTTGTTTGCTATTTTTATAATTTTTTTTGCAACCTCTGGAATACTAAGATCAGAAGTATCAATCACAATAGAATCTATAGCTTTTTTTAAAGGAGATATATCTCGATTCATGTCCCGCTCATCTCTCTCTTCCATTTCTAAAAGGACATTTTCAAGGGAAAGCTCTTTATTTCCTTTCAACTCTTTAAAACGCCTTTCTGCTCGAACTTTAGAACATGCAGTTAAATAAATCTTTACTTCCGCCTGTGGAAATACAATCGTTCCTGTATCTCTTCCCTCAACAACAATGTTATTTCCCTTTGCAATTTTCCTTTGAATTTCATTTGCAATATCCCGAACCTTTGGAATGGTAGCTAATTTTGATGCAAGTTGAGAAATTTCAGGACTTCTAATTAAAAAAGAAACATCCTTTCCATCTATTCTATGTATTGGAGTCTTATTACTACCTCTATCAAGCTTATATTGTACTTTTTGAAGGACCTCAAGAATGGCCCTTTCATCATTAATGCTTACCCCTCGCTCACGACAAGCATAGGCAAGAGCGCGGTAAATTCCACCAGTATCAAGGGAAATAAATCCTAATTTTTCCGCTACTATCCGAGCGATTGTTGATTTTCCAGAGGCTGAAGGACCATCAATTGTTATCTGCATTAGAGCCTTATACTTATAAGTGCGTCGTTCTCAAAAAAAGATATAAAATAGGGCTCGTAAAAAGAAGAGAGTCTAAAAGATCAAGAACCCCTCCAATTCCAGGTATGCTATTACTATCCTTTACTTGCGCATCTCTTTTTAATAACGACTCAGCTAAATCGCCGAGTTGACTAAATATGCCTATTAAGCCCCCTAGAACAATCGCTTCAAAAAGGCTTAAACGAAAAGTGCTTGGCAAAGAAACGAGACTAATCAAAGAAAAACCAATACTCACCACAAGCGCCGCTATAAATCCCGCTACAGCCCCTGCTAGAGTCTTTCCTGGGCTCAAATGGGGAGCTAACTTGCTCTTGCCCCACATTTTTCCAACAAAATAGGCCCCTACATCTGTAATTTTTGTTACGACGATTAAGTAAGCAAGCCATATCCTTCCATCTATAAATGCACTTGGAATCGTTACTGGATAAAGAATTCTCAACATTAATCCAAGAGGAAACACTACATAAAAGACCCCAAAAAAACAGGTCGCAATATTTACAATCGCTCCCTCAATTTTAGAAAAATTATAAAGAAAAATAGCGAAAAAAAATGCAGCTATCGCAACTCCCGTAAGAACAGAAAAACCAATATTACGAATAGCTAAATAATTTGCTAAAACAAACAAAACAGCAAGCAAAGATAAAAGCCAAAGAGGAAGGTCTATTTTTTTTGTTTTGACTAACCGGGCGTATTCCCAAATTCCTACAACAGCAAGGGCGGCTATAGCAATAGCAATAAAAAATTGAACAAATGGATTTAAAGAAAAAGCAATCAATACAGCAGTAAAAGCAATGCTAATTGATGAAACTATAAATCGATTTTTAAGATCAAAAAAACTTTCCACTAATTTCCAAGCCTGCGGTTTCTTTCATTATATTCTTTTAAAGCCTGAACCAAATCCTTTTCGGTAAAATCTGGCCATAAAACGTCTGTAAGATGAACTTCTGAGTATGATATTTGCCAAAGGAGAAAATTGCTAATTCTTTTTTCACCACTCGTTCGAATTACAAGATCTGGATCTCCAATTTCCGCAGTATCAAGATATGTAGCAAAAACAGCTTCACTAATTTCTTCTTTTTGAAGACGCCCTTCTTGCACCTCTTTAACAATCCTAATAGTAGCCCTTCTAAGATCGTCTCTACCACCATAATTTAAAGCAAGAACCAGGTCGATCACATTCCCATCACTAGTTTCTCTTTTTGCTTCGTCAATAATATTTTTTACCCCGTCTGAAAAGGGTGACAAATCGCCAATAGTTCTTAGTTTAACTCCATTTTTTTTCATCTTTAATTGCATTTTTTTTAAGTAGACTTCAAGAAGCTGCATGATAGAATCGACTTCTTTCTTAGACCGACCCCAATTTTCTGTAGAAAACGCATAAACTGTAAGGACTTTTATCCCTAATTTAATCGAAGACTCAACAATGGAAAAAAGAGTCTCAGCACCTTTCCAATGACCAGCCTCTATGGCAAGGCCCCATTTTTCTGCCCAGCGCCGATTTCCATCCATAATAATAGCAACATGCTTCGGCACTTTAGCTTGTGCGACGTCTCTAAAGTATTCCATACAACCTAAAATTTAGCTCCCAAGTCTATCACTCTATCCCTTTTCTTAGCATCCACTAAAGTATTGTAATGAAATGAACCGTCCGATATATTCCTTTCATTTAAGATTTATCATAGGAAAAAATTTTCAATGAAGCGTAAAAGATGGCAGTTTTGGCTTATTGTAGCAGTAGCATCCCTCACTCTTTACAATATTTTGCCCACCCTTTTCTTCTATACAAAACCTTTGAATAAACCTATTGATGAGAAGTTTGCTGAAGAAATAACATCTTCCGTCATCAGTCGCGTAAATCAATTAGAGACAGATGCGGTAGATTGGTTAAAATCTTTCAGCAAATTAGTCGGGGTTTCTCCGCAAAAAATCAGCGTGGTTGAAAACAACCCTCAAATGATTGAGATCCAACTAACTTCTTCTAAAGAAGCCCAAATTCTTAAAACGTATCTTCCAAGAGCTGGTAGCCTCATCCCTTTTTATCCCTCTCAACTTGCTTTTGCAGGCCAATCCAATGAAAACGATTCTGCCTACACCGTTTCCATTCAAAGAAACATCCCCCTTCAATTTAAAGCAAATGATGCTAAAGAGTATTTTTCTTTTGGGAAAATGCACACACCTGATGGGTCCTTGACGACAGAATATAGAGAAATCCTTAAAGATCGCCTTCTTCAAATTGGACTGATCCTTGGAGGAACGAGTGAAAATGCATCACTTCTTGATCTCTCCCTTAGAAAAGAAAGCGCTCATTCACAGGAATTTCTTTATGTTTTAGCACAAAACATCCTGAACATCGAAAAAATTTTCTCCACTTCAAAAGAAGCTCAAAATCGATACTTTGCAAACTTTACTCAAGGTGCAATTGTCGATAAACAAAAAACTATTAAACAATTCATTTCCTCTCTTATTTCTCTTAGAGATAGCATTCAAATGGAAAAGCTTGCTCTTAAAGAACAAATAGAAAAAGGAGATGACTCCGCAAAAGAATCTTTAGAGCTTGCGTCTCTTGAAACTAAGTCAGAAACTCTTCTTAAAGCAATTGGTATCTTAAAAAATCGGGAATCTCTTTTTGCTCATGGACAAGCTCCTTGGGAACTTTCTGAACTTAAATCAGAACTCTCCAAGCACTTCAGCGATGAAAAAGGAACCTCTTTCCATTTCCCCATGGGAAATCACAACCCTATTATTGCTGAGGTTATCTTAAATGCAGAAGATCAAACGATCACGTTAACACTCAAAGAAGATATCATTCACCTCCTTTCAATCTATCAAGAATCAAACGAAAAGAAAAACCTATTAGACGGTCTAAATCGATTGATTTACGAAGAAATTGCAAAAGTTTCTAGAGAAAGCGGTGAATCTGTAGCAACAGCTAATGGAATGTTTGTCATATCACTCTCAGACCTTAGCTCCACTTCAGCGTTTATAAAATTTAATTTAGCCTCTATCGCAAAGGCTCAATATGAAAATGTTCTCCAACTTCTTACAGAAAAATGGGCTCCTGAAAGCACAGATTTAAAAAGAGAATCTTATCCAATTATGGATTGGAAAGAGCATCAAGCGCTTCCCTCCTCTCAAAAACACCTTCAACTTGTCCTTTATGCTCCAAGCCTTGCTAACGAAAGTCCTGTACAAGGATTTAGATCTAACTCCATCTATGTAATCGCAAAAGACTTAGGAAAAATTGCAGCAAAATTTCAATCAGCTGCAGGATCTAAAGAATTGGAAAAAGTAAAAAATGACTTTGATTCTTTAAGTCAGCTTCTACAAAAAAGTGGTTTTTCTGGATATCCTGGATCTACATACCCACTCCCTGCAGAGTATGTAGATGACTATATTTTTGAAATTTCTGATTATTACCTCCCTCTTTTGCAAGCAACAAGAGAAAACTTTAAAATTCTTGGAACAAAACAATATGCGATTCTTGAACTTTCTGATGTAAAAGAAAGAATTCTGACGCAAAATCGGATTGAAACACGCCAGCATGAAGATCTTCTTAAATGGCGCGATGAATATTTAAGCGCAAAAGTTGATCTCAATCCCCACGCTCATTATTCAGTTCCGGCACCAACAAAAAATGCGCTTTTCGACAATCTTTTACTAAGCGCTAGAAAATACTTCCGTGGAGATGAAAGAAAAATACTCCATTGGGGTCTTGATCTATCGGGCGGGAAAACTGTACAAATTGCTTTACGTGATAGCAATGGAAAAACAGTCACAAATGAGCTCGATATCAAACAAGGCATTAATGAATTATATGATCGAGTCAATAAAATGGGCGTTTCTGATGTAAGCATTCGACAAGAAGGCAATAACATCACCATTGACTTCCCAGGCTCTCAAGGAATTTCAGCAAGCCAGCTTGTAAAAGCCTCCTCGATGACTTTTAATATAGTAAACGAAAAATTTTCAACCAATGGATCTTTTTTAAGCTCAGAAGTCAATCGCTTTCTTCAAGAAGTATGGAATGAAGCAGTCGTTACAAATAAAAAAGATATCGAAAGCATCAATCTTATTGCTTGGAAACATTTGACAGGTGATTTTATCGAAGGGGAATCTTTTCAACCAAGATCAGATGCTGCAAAAGCTCTTTTAGATAATGGCTTTATGTTAGCTGACCCCTATAATCCTGAAATTTCAAGTAATTTCAATGACGCTATTTCTCGCATCGGCCTTTACAGAGGAGAGAATTATACAGAGTGGAATGGGCAAACACATCCTCTAATGATCCTTTTTAAAAATTACGCTTTGGAAGGGGCAAATTTAGAAAACGTACAAGCAAGTTACGATCCAACAAAGGGAAATTTCCTCTCTTTCCAAATTAAAAATAGTGTTACTCTTCCTTCAGGAAAAAAGATTTTTCCTAGAAAAGAGCTTTACAGCTGGACCTCTGTTTTCTCAAAAGAAACGATCAGCGGCTCTTCTTACGAATCATTTAGCCGTGGGGCAGGATGGAGAATGGCCGTTGTTTTAAATGGCTATATCGTAAGCACTCCACATTTAGAAGCGCCTTTACAGACAAATGGAACAATTACAGGACATTTTACGCAAAGAGAGATCAATCAACTAGCGTCTGATCTTAAAGCTGGATCGTTATCTTTTACACCTCAAATCCTTTCAGAAAAAAGTGTAAGCCCAGAACTTGGCGCAAAAGAAAGAGAGGAAGGAATACTTGCTACAGTGATTGCCTTAGTTAGCGTCATTGCTTTAATGACTGCATACTACCGCTTCTCTGGAGTGGTTGCATCCGTCGCAGTTATTTTTAACTTATTTATTATTTGGGCAGTACTCCAAAACATAGGAGCCTCGATCACTCTCGCAGAACTTGCTGGAGTCATCCTTACCGTTGGAATGGCTGTCGATGCAAACGTTCTTGTTTTTGAAAGAATTCGGGAAGAATTTGCACGAACAGGAAAAATTGCAGCTTCTGTTTCTGCTGGATACCGAAGAGCTTTTTCTGCCATCTTTGATTCTAACGTTACAACAATCATAGCAGCGGTCATTCTCTTAAACTTCGATTCAGGTCCTATTAAAGGGTTTGCCCTTTCGCTGATTATTGGAATTATCTCTTCAATGTTCACCTCTCTATTTATGACAAAGTATTTCTTTTCAAAATGGATTGAAAATCCAAAGCATACTCACCTTCGAATGGCAAATTTGATTAAACCACAAAAATGGGACTTCTTAAAATATGGGAAAATTGCCGTTCTTGGAAGTTCTATTCTTATTGTAGTAGGAGGAGCAGCTCTATGGAAAAGCAAAAACACGATTTTTGGAATGGACTTTACGGGTGGCTATTCAATCAATATTGAAGTTGAAAAAACAGGATCTAACAATTATCGGCTTGATGTAGAAAAAGCGCTTTCTTTAGCTGGTTTATCTTCAAGAGAAGTGCAAGTAAGAGAACTGACGCCGTCTAACCAACTACGTCTTTTCCTTTCTAACAGCCTAGATCATGAAGGAAAACCCTTCTATAAAATGCCCCTTGAAGAAGAAATAGAATTTCCACGCTACTCTTACGAAACAAATCCTAGATTGAACTGGCTTGTAAGCGCTCTCTCTTCAAGTGGAATTGAACTTACAGAGAATACTCTTAGCGGAATTGATCAAGGATGGAAGAGTATTAGCGGACAAATGTCTGATTCTATGCGCAATAATGCCGTGATCGGTCTTTGTTTAGCTCTTCTTGCAATACTTGTCTATGTAACGATCCGATTTGAATTCAAGTATGCAGTTAGTGCAACACTTGGACTTGGGTTTGATCTTCTTATTACACTTGGCTTAGTTGGAATTTTGCATTCTTTAAATGTGGGACTCCAAATTGACCTAAATACAGTCGCAGCATTGATGACTATTGTAGGCTATTCTCTTAATG
>JBIIKD010000043.1:0-9528 GCA_044233345.1 Chlamydiia bacterium | reverse complement strand
GTACGATCCTCTACAGGACTTCATCTTAGACTTGTGCTTATTCTTTTAGCTTATACTGTACATCGGTTTATTCCAGATCTTACACTCTAAGCGCTAGCTGCAACAAACAATCTACTTCGCTTTGCTTTTCGCCAAGGGGGAATACCCTTGGCTTCAAAGCTCAGCTTGTATCTTGCTTGTTTCGCTCACGCGCTTAGAGCGAATAGGTAGCCAATTGGGTTTTAAGCTGCCGATGACATTTTGATTGAGTACCCCCTCTTTGGAGAGCTGCTGATTGCTTATCTTTCTTTGTAAGTGGGTTCTTTTTGCTTTTTTTCTTAGGCATTTGGTTCTTAGCATGAATCTTTTGGAGGCCTTGATACCCTGTATCAGTCACTACGCTTATTGCCAGATGGATCTGTGTTTTGGACTCCTTAAATAGCCTGAAATCATGGCACTTACGATTGGAAAAGGCTGTGCAGATTATTTGTTGGGTCTTCTTATCTACAACGACCTGACTCTTCAGCGTATGTTTTTTTTCCGTGAGTAAAAGTGCTTTTGCTTTTTTTTGGCCTTTCAATCGACGTTTCTGTCGCATCGATCAAGACAACTTCATATTCAACATCACTCTTCAACACAGCTTTACGCCCTGGTAAAGCAAAATCTCGATGTTTGATTAAGGTATCCTGAATCCACTTTATAGTTTTATAGGCGGTGCTTTCGCTGATGCCCTAGCTTTGACTGATATGAAAATAGGTCCTCTATTCCTGAATATATTCCAGCGTCATAAGTAGCATGTTTTCTATGCTCAATTTATTCCGCCTTCCACCCTTAATTTTCTTTTATCTTTATTAGATTGTTCTAAAATTAATATCATCTTGCACCTTTTCAAGTTTGAAGTGCAAGTAGAAAAATATAAAAACTGATGTTACACAGCCGCTGATCGCGGTCGCATAACATGAAGGTAAAAAAGAATCTTGAAAAAGCTATTTCTATGGCATAGGCTATTCTCAGTTATCCTGTTTTCTATGCTTTTTGAGTCTATCGGCAGTGTAAATCGGCCCAAGGATTGATAAACTGGGGTACATATCTAAAGAGTTCATGTATAATAATAGGCGCAATAAGGTTTTGATGTGCCAAGGTATTAATAAATTGAAATTTACCGAGTGTTAAAATTGAAAGAAGCGTTGTTGGTATGCTGATAACACCCTGTACTGCTCTGATTACAAGACAGGAAATTGCTAACAATCCATATGTTAATCTAGAAGCTACATGTTTTTTTAAGAAATTACTCGATCCTTTATTGGTGTTCGCAAAAACCACTAATGGCTGTAGTATAGATGATGAAAGAATACTACGTGATTTATTAATTTCTGCTTCTGGATTAATCGTTCGTAAAAAACATGCATAAGGCTGCGAAAATAAGCGCCCTGAACAAGCGGTCCATTCGGAGCTCAAGTTATATATTTTGTTATTTTTGGTCAGAATAGGGGCCATTACTGCTATTGATAGGCCCGCAATAGTTCCTAAAGCATTACCGATGAATGAAAATGCGGCTAAAGAAAGATAAGCACCACGAGCCAAAACGTGTTTTTGCAAGAACGTTGCATTTTGATTCTGAACCCATTTTTGATCAATAAACGATATATCTGTTGATCCTAAATAAACACTATTCATCTTAACTCCAATATAATTTTTTATTATGCGGCAATTATTTTAATAAATAATTATTAATAATTCAATATATTTAATTTTTTCTTATGTTGCGTAGCCGGCCTTATTGCATAAATAACTGTGGATAAGGCTTTTGCTTGCGATTAGAAAATTGATTCTATAAATTTTTTGTTACCACACAAAAACTTTAGGATCAAAAATGTCTAAGAAAACAAAATACCGTATCCACAACTGGGCAGAGTATAACAAATCCCTGATTTAACGTGGAAGCATAACTTTGTCCTTTTCAAAAGATGCGATTGATAAATGACCCGCTCTGCATAGAGAAAGTAAAGGACGTCCTCAGATATATTTTGATGACGCCATACTCTGCGTTCTACTCATCAAGACGGTATATCACCTTCCTTTAAAAGCTTTACAAGGATTTTTATGTTCCTTAGTTCATCTATAACGTGATAATGCGGTGCTCGAGATCATGGGATTAGGTGGTGGTGATGATGATAAGGGTAGAAAACTATGGAAACAACTCACAGGATATCATACTCGTTCTTTCGCAGAGACAACGATGTATCAAATTAAAGAAATATAGTATTTTAAATCTCATTTGATATTTCCTGAAATGCATTGTTGGTACTGTCTTTCAAATTTTGAAACTTTTTTGTGCTTTTCTTAACTTTTGTCTTTAAACCCAATTGGCTACATAGTAGACGGATGGAAAATCAATCTGTGGAAACGCACGTAAAATGCTCGGTTATTAACAAAATGACTAGATTAGGAATGGCAATCGGAACTTGGGAAGCTGTAGGATAAGTTAAGCGGCGAGCCTTACAAGTGGCTCCATAGAACTCAAATACTGATTAATCCAACAAGGCCCCTATCAATTCTTTTTATTTTTTAAACTATTTATTTTTAAAATATTTTTTATTTCAAATTAATATAGCATTTATGGCTTTAGAGATGACAGGATTCTTAATACAATCGTTTCTAGAATTTGATTCAGGTTGGTGAGCTCATAAAGCATTGCATACAGCTTATCTCCATCATTTTGATCTAAATCAGGCTCTCCCTCAAAGAGATTATCTAGTATTTCAATAGCCAAATCGGGCTCGAAACTAGATAGTACCTTTCCCTTAAACAGTCTTTTAATACGGGAGTAGTATCCGGCAAATGGGTGAAATGTAGCCCAAGTCCCAGGTGGAACAAGATCAAAAAGCAGGTCTACTTCACTTTTAATAATAGGCGAAATGATCGCTTGAAGCAATTTATCTGGGATCAGAGGAACGTCATCTAAATAGCTTCTATCAACAATAGATGGCTCATCTATCCACTCTAATGATGAAGCTGTAGTCTTTAAAATAACTGTGTCTGTCATTAATTCACCGAAATTTACGGTTAAACTATAATCGAATTAGGAATTTTTGACCAGTATAGGGTATATTGAAACTATGAAATCGAATTTTAGACAAAAGGTGAGTGTTCTTCTCATCTTGTTTTTGGGATATGTGGGTTTTTCTTTAGTATTTCCTGTCCTTCCACCCATGTTCTTGGACCCTTCATATACCTTTCTTCCGAGCTATTTTTCTTACGAAAAACGCAATGTTCTCCTTGGATTAGTTTTTGCTTCTTATCCACTTGGTCAATTTATAGGGTGCCCTATTTTTGGAAAACTTTCTGATAAATATGGAAGAAAACGGATTCTACTTCTTACTTTGTTTTGCACTGCCCTTATGTTTATAGTCACCGCCCTTTCTGTCTATATCTCTAGTTTTTCACTCCTTCTCCTCTCTCGATTTTTTACAGGAGTTTTTGAAGGAAATGTTGCTATTGCAAATGCTGTCATGGCAGATATCAGTATCACACGGGAGGAAAAAACAAAAAATTTCGGATGGATCACTACTTTTTCAAGTACCGGATGGATTCTAGGACCCTTTATTGGGGGATGGCTTGCAGATTCTGAATTAGTTTCTTGGTTTAGCTACGCAACCCCATTTTGGATGGCAAGCATCCTTATTTTTGTCTGTTTTTTTATTATTTTATATATTTTCGAAGAAAGTGTAAAAACTCGAATTAAAGATAACCTCCATTTTACAGCAATTTTAAAGTCACTTGCTAAATGTGTGCAAGAACCTGTCTTAAAAAGGATCTATTTTACAAACTTTCTTTTCTTCTACGGGATGTTCATCTTCTTTATTTTTATCCCTACCGTTTTGATTCACCGCTACCATTTTGGTCCTGCAGAAATTGGAAATTTTGAAGCGTATCTTTCCATATTTCTTTGCCTCTCACCACTGAGCTATCCACTTATTTCAAAGCGCTTTATTCACAGAAACACACTCGCCATCTCAGCACTGGGACTTGGACTAAGCTTCATTCCTCTAATGTTCTTTACTTCTCAATGGTCTATATGGATTACTTGTATCCCGATTTGCTATTTTATAGCGCTTGGTCAAAGTTTTGGTAATATTCTTATTTCTGATGTAGCAAGTGAATCAACCCAAGGAGAAGCTCTTGGGTTTAATCAAGCGGTTATGTTTCTAGCTGAAGCTGTGACAAGCGCAATTGGGGGAATCCTAATAGGCTACTGGATCTATCTTCCATTCTTCTTGGGAGTACTTATTTCTCTTATTGCGGCATTTTCTATCTTAACGCTTCGTAATAAATACCATTAATCAGTAGGTAATGCCGTATTTATTGCTTTTTTTACTCTTTCCCCTATAAAAGAAAGATAGAGTTTGCTTTCTTTTTTAGCCATTAAATTTGCTAGAGCATTCGCTTGATCTTGATTTCTTCCTATTTTTCTACCATCTAATTCAGTAATCGGATAAATATCTTCTGAGTTTAACTTTGCAGGATACCAAACGTTGCACTCTAATTCTAAAATAGTAAAAACAAACTCTTTTAAATCGATTGTAATGTTTTCTAAAGGAATGTTTGCATTTTTTGCAAAAATTTCAGCAAACTTTTCTGCTTTTTCTCGCTCTATCGTTAATGGATTGTCTCCAAAAAACATCTCTTGCCCAGAAACTTTTGCTGGGGTTAGAAACCCTGCAACGCGTGCAATAGCTACATATTCTTGATTTATTCCTTGCATGACCTTCCTACTTTTTTAATTTAAAAGAGTATAAATATTAAATATGAATCGATTAAAAATCAATTGACTGGAGATTGTTTAGGAAGTTTCCAATCAAGAGAACAAAGTGCGACAAGACAAAGAGAAAGACAAATCCATGTCATTATTAGGGAAACTTCATTTAAAGCAAGAACTGCAGCCTCGCGATCAAGAAGATCATTCGCTATTTGAAGCGCACCTTTTCCCTTAAGTCCAAGACGTTCGATTTTTTCCATATACTCCCTTGTTTGTGGGTAGTATTCGCTGAAATTACTAATTAGGTTGTGATGTTGGTGAATTGTTCTTCTTGTCCAGATTGTAGTGTAAACAGATGTTCCAATCCCTCCAGAAACACCTCTCATAAAGTGAAAAATTCCAAGACCTGTGGAAACATCTTCTTTAGGTAAACAAGATAGTGGCAACGATAATATTGGAGAAACCCAACATCCCACACCCATTCCTAAAATCAGTCGTGAGATCATCACGTGTTTAATATCTATGTCACTATAAAAATAATGAGTATAAAAACAAGCAATTGCCATTATAAAAAATCCCACTACAAGAGGGAGTAATGTTCCTATCTTAGGCTGCAATCTCCCAACAAGTGGCGCTAGAAAAAGCGCGCCCACTCCAATAGGAGCTACAGCAATCCCTGCCCAAAGGGCATCATATCCCATATAAGTTTGTAGCCAAAGAGGAATCACTACAACAGTCCCTAAATAAAGAGAATACATCATAAAAACAAGAAAACAAGAAATCGCAAATAACTGATTTTTTAAAAGACGTAGATCAACAAGGGGTCTTTTTGCAATAAAGCTCCAAAAAGCTAAGTAAGCAAGGGAAAGAAATGCTCCTACAAAACAAACTCGTATTTTTATAGAGCCAAACCAATCCCACTCCTCTCCTTTATCTAACATAAGCTGAAGAGTGATCATTCCAATAAGAAGAAGAATAAAACTTAAATAATCTACTTTTTGGTCTTTTTCTTTTTTATTCAAATGTTTTAGTAATATAAAAAGAGCAACACAACAAATAGCTCCAATCGGCACATTGATAAGAAAAACCCAGCGCCAAGTAGAGTGAATGCAAAAATACCCACCAATAATTGGTCCAAATACAGGAGCAACAAGTACCGTAATAAAGTAAATGGACATCACAATATTAAGCTGTTTACGTTGATAAATTTGAGATAAACATGCCTGAGATAATGGAACCAAGGGGCCTGCCGCAGCCCCCTGCAAAAACCGAAAAAAAACCAATAAAAAAAGATTGCTAGCAAGTCCACAAAGAAGAGAAAAGAGAGTAAAAAAAAATACCCCTGCAGCAAGTGTATAGATCATCCCAAATTTTCTATTAAGCCAACCAGACATAGGAAGTACAACGCCATTTCCGACTGCAAAAAATGTAATAACATAGGTTCCTTGTTCAATCCCCGTTCCAAGCCCACCTGCAATATAGGGTATAGCTACATTTGCAATTGTATAGTCAAGAACAAACATAAATGTTGCAATCGAAAGGGTAATCATTGCAAGAAGTCTTGGAACCCCCTCTATTATTTTTTCTTCTATTATCTGACTAATCGACTGATTTCCTGTGCTATATTAAAATCAAAGGAACTATTTTGCTGGATAACCTCTTCTATAACAGCCTCAGATCCATCTACTTGTTTTTTAAAGATATCTGTTTCATACAAAGAGTTGCTTTTTTGAACCCCTGGAATTCTCAATCCCTCTCTATCTCGAATATCAATACTTACTTTCATAGAAAGACCCAGTCGTAGTGGGTATTTACGAAGCTGATTTGAATTTAAGCTAATCCGAACGGGGATTCTTTGGACAATTTTAATCCAATTTCCTGTGGCGTTTTGTGGCGGCAATGGAGAAAAAACAGCTCCACTCCCCCCCCCAATTCCAATTACTTTTCCATTATATAGAACTTCTCTTCCATAAGTATCTGCAGTCACACTTGCCTCTTGCCCTATTCTAATATTTGCAAGATCGACCTCTTTAAAATTGGCATCTACCCACATTTGATCAATAGGAATAATTGCAAGTAGTGGCGTAGTAGGATAAATAGATTGCCCTACTTGCACTTGCCGTAAAGCAACAATTCCAGTCGCAGGAGCGCGTAATGTACACCTTTCCAAATCCACCCACACTTTACGAAGATTTTCTTTCGCTTTTTCAACCGCTGGGTGTGTGCTCACGGAGGTGTTTTGTACTTCAGAAATCGCTTGCATCAATTTGTATTTGATTTGCTCTAATGCAGCTCTTGCAATAAAATACTCAGCCTCTGATTGAATATACTCCTCTTCAGAAACAGCTCCTAAAGCAACAACTGCTTTTCTATCTGCATAATCTATCTCTTTATTGAGCATCTGAGCTTGCCGCATCTCATATTCTGCGCCTAACGCATAGACATTTTCAAACATTTGAGTAACTTTCCGAATCACTTCACCCAAAGCTGCTTTCGCCTCACCTAGGGCAATCTGACAATCTGTTTCATCCAGTTTAACTAGAATTTGCCCCTCTTCCACAAAAAAAGTATCATCCACATTTACATGAGTTACAATACCGCTAATTTGAGATGTTAAACAAATTTGATTTCCATTTACGTAAGCATCTTCAGTCTGATCAAAAAATCTTCCTGAAAAAAACCACCAACAAAAAATAATAATGGCTATAAGAAGGCATAGAACTGTAAAAATCCAAATTCCTTTATGTCTTCTCAACTAACTTTTCCCCTTGATCGTTTGTATATCCTCCCCCTAGAGCCTTGACAAGTCGAACAGAGGATTTAAATCGATCTCTTTGCAAATCAATTTGATGAAACTTAGCCCATAAATACTTTTCATCTGATTGGATCACACTGATCATAGAATCTATCCCATACTTATATCTTGCATAGATCAAATCGTAATCTTTTTTTGTAAATTCGACTTGCTCGTTGTGGTACTTAAGTTTTTCATTTGTTGTTACTACTTCAGTAACTCCAGAAATCACATCATTCGCAGCTTTTAAAAGCAGCTCGTTATACGCGTATACCGCAGACTCGTAAGATGCAACTTTTGCCTTAAAATTTGCAGTGAGTTTTCCTCCAGTAAAAATAGGGAGCTTAATCAAAGGAAAAAGAGTAGGGGCAAACGCCCCACCTTTTAATAAATTGTTAATATTCACGCTTTGCTGCCCTACAAGGGCTGTAAAATCGATGTCAGGAAAAAATTCTCCGAAGGCAACACCTATTCGCTTGGCTTCCGCAGTAATTTGCCAAACCCCTGCTATTAAATCAGGTCTATGAGCAAGTAAATGAAGTCCCATGCTATTGGGTATCTGAAGCTTCTCAAGATCCAAATTCCAAATGCGCTCTATTTGCAATTTTTCATCTGGATTTCTTCCAATCAGCCTATTGATTAAACTTTTTTGCAGCTCAAGATCCCCTTGAATAGCGACAAGACCTTCTTGAAGAATCACTAATTGCTCAGACATTTGATTGATATTTAATAAATTATCAATTCTGTTTTGCTTTCTAAGTTTCACCAACTCTAAAAGACGTCTTCTATTTGCAACAATTTCTTCCATAATATTTATTTTGATCATATTTGCCATACAATCAAAATATTGGCTACTAATTGCAGTACTTAAAACAAGCTCTTCTTCTTTTTTCATTGCCTCTTTTACTCTAGATTCCCCAAGAACTGCTTCATAGGCGTACTGATTTTTTTTCCAAAAATCAAACTCATAATCAAAATCCATAGCTAAAGTATAAAGCTGTACATTCCCAGGAAAACCAAAAGCTGGAAATCCATAGCTATTTTGTTTGATCCAAAGAACATTAAAAAAAGCGCTTAATTGTGGAAATAATTTCGAACGTACAACAAAGGCCTCTTGATTTGCCTGCCTCACTTTAGCTTCTATCGAACTAAGTGCTGGACTATTTTTAAGCCCCTCTTCAATCAAAGAGGAAAGTTGATCATCTCGATAAATTTCCCACCACTTCTCATCAGGCCAATCCCCTTTTATAAAAGAATCTGATTCAAGGGCATTATTTGCGACATTTTCAAGCAAGACGCCTTTTTCTGTTTTTACTTTCGAAAAAGAGGTATTTACAGATGCACAGGAACTCAAAGCAAACGCCAAAAATAAAATAGACTTATTCATTTCACCTCTAAAAAAATCCTTTATCTTCCCCATAAAAGAAAAGTGCTTTTATATAAACAACCTTTTCGTCAAAATGGTTGGAAATTGAATAAGGATGGCGAATGAAAAAGAGTTCAATGTTATGGAAGGTGTTGATCGCAATCGTTCTTGCAGGTATTGTAGGAACTTATACAGGAACAACAGCCAGTATTTTTGGCATTACTTTTTATAGTATCTTTGACGTTCTTGGACAATTATTTATTAATGCGCTAACACTCATTATAGTTCCTCTCGTCTCTTCTGCTATTATTAGCGGCCTTGGACAAATGAGTTCTGAAGATTCTTTTCGCAAACTAGGACTTAAAACATTTGCTTTCTATATTATTACTACTTTCTTAGCAGTTCTTGTTGGCCTTGTTGTTGTAAACGTATTTAAACCTGGACTTTCTCACACACCTATACAATTAGAATCTTCTATCCTAGATCACCATGAAGTGCCTTCCGGATCTGGAAGTTTTGTACAAATTCTTTTTAAACTGATCCCTTCAAATATTATTCAAGCAGCAGGCGAAGGGAACATGCTGGGTATTATCTTTTTTAGCCTTCTTTTTGGGTTTGTTCTTATGAAAA
>JBIIKD010000183.1:0-2894 GCA_044233345.1 Chlamydiia bacterium | reverse complement strand
TTTTAGAGTTTTATGTCAAAGTAAACAAAACTGCAACAGCGATTGCTCTTGCGGCTATTTGTTGGTTTTTTTACTTTATCGGAGGGATAGACCCCTTAAATAGAGGTATTCATGAATTATCCCTCCACATCAGTGATATATCGCAGATTATCTTTTTTCTTCTTGGAGCCATGACCCTTGTCGAGCTTATAGACTCTCATAAAGGATTTAATACCGTTATTAGTTGGGTACATACAAGGTCTAAGAAAAAACTTATCATTGTTGTTTCTATCATCACATTTTTTCTATCTGCTGTCTTGGACAACTTGGCAACTACAATTTTAATGATTTCGATTCTTAGAAAGCTCATTCCAAATAACAAAGAGCGCCTTGCACTCAACTGCATGATTGTAATAGCAGCTAACGCTGGAGGAGCATGGACCCCTATTGGAGACGTAACAACGACCATGCTTTGGATTGATAGTCGCATTTCTACTATAGCTGTGATGAAACAAATATTTCTCCCAAGTTTGGTGTCTATGTTGATTCCAATGGGATGGTTTATGCTGGGCTCAAAAGGATTACACCACGTTGCTACAATAGACTACAGTAAAGAAGAAAAAGAGCCTGGAGCTACTCTTGTTTTTATCTTAGGGATTTTTTCTTTTCTTTCAGTCCCTTTGATTAAATGGCTTACGGGACTTCCGCCTTTTATGGGAATACTTTTTGGTTTAGCGATTCTTTGGATTGTAACAGATATTATTCACTTTAAGCATGAAAATAGGAATCACCTAAGGGTTCCGTTTATTTTAACAAAGGTCGATGTTTCAGGTATTCTCTTTTTCTTAGGGATTTTATTAACTATTGATGCCCTTGAGTCAGTGGGAATTTTAAAAGAATTAGCGGTGTTTTTGGAAAAAACCTTTGGAAATTACACCATGATAGCAGTTGCTATAGGTGCAATTTCTGCAATCATAGATAACGTCCCACTCGTTGCAGCTTGTATGGGAATGTATGATTTAACCCTGTTTCCTTTAAATGCCCCATTTTGGATACTAGTTGCCTTTACAGCAGGAACTGGTGGAAGCATGCTAAGTATTGGATCTGCAGCAGGTGTGGCACTTATGGGTATTGAAAAGATAGATTTCATTACCTATTTAAAAAAAGCGACCTTCCCAGCATTTCTTGGTTATGTAGGGGGCATTTTAATCTACAAAGCATTTAGTTGATCATTTAATTGTAAAATTCATTTGCAATTCATTTTTGTATCCATATTTATTGGGTTCATACACAAAAGGTGTTGTATGGACCCAGCGAGCACTAATTCTAGTCAAATAAATGATAAAAATTTGGCTCTTAGTCAAAATCAGAGCTCATCTTTGATCGCTTCTTATCAATTGCTCTCTTTAGATGCATCAGATCAATCGCATCTACAAGAAGTTAGCGCTAACGTTCAATCTGCAGTGGCGCTTATTTTTAGCTCTAAAGAAGAGTTGAATTCTGAGGTAATTAGTGAAGATGAAAGGATGATGGAAGATATTGAATCAGTGGATAGTATTGCATCAGAACAGTTTTCAAAAGAAGAAAGCCCAGTCCTGTCTTTAAAAAGAGAAGAACTCCTAATTGAAGGAAAAAGATATTCCGTTTTAGGAAGGGGCGCTTCGAAAACAATTTTAGAAAAAAAAGAAGGAGACTTTCAAGAAAATAAACTAGAAAGAATCTATTTTGTAGCCAACAGTCGCTTGAAAAATCCAGAACTTAGGCAAGAGGTCCAAACGGCTAAAGAAATTAATTGTTGGATTGAATCGAATTGTATTATCGAAGAAATAAAAAATCGCTATCAAGAAAATCAAGATTTTTATCCTGAGGGAGAAGCCCAATTAAAAATAAACTGTGAGGCTCTACGTGGAATTTATACGATAGAGACGTTAAAAACTCTCTATAGTAAAGCACCCTTCGATGCTCAGAAAGAAATTATGCAGTTAACTGGCTCTAAAAACCAAGAGGCAAGTCACTTACTTCGATTATTAGGTTATCCGCGCTATTTATTAGAAGATGATCCAATATTTGATTTAGACGCTATAAAGAATATAGCGATGGAAAGACAGTCTCACCTAGCGATTGATTTAGAAGAAATTCCAGAAACGGAGCTTGGAACATATGCGGTTACTTCTCGTAAAGCTATTGGAGATTTGGAAGGACTTTTAACAGATGAAAATCTTTCTTTTGCTGATCGATCAGCTCTTTGTAAACAAGTTTGCACCTCTGTGTCACAACTTCATTCTGCGGGGTTTATACACGGAGATCTCAAGCCAGATAATTTTTTAGTATACAGAGGTGAGGATGGAAAATATCTGATTAAACTTGCTGATTTTGGAAAAACAAAAAAAATTTTCGAAGGTCAAGAGCTTCATCGATGGGGAAATCCACGTTATGTAGGACCAGAAAATAAATCTAGCAAGGCAGGGGAGGTCTATGGGGCAGCTTTAGTCTGTATACGTATTCTTGAAGAGCCTTTCTTAGGCAGCGATAAAAGTCTGATTGAACCAACTACAAAAGTTTCAATATTCCTTCAGGCAGATAAAACACGAAAAGGTGTTGAGAGGTTTCTTGTTGATAATGGAGTTACAGTGCACTCAGAATCGAAATCAACTGTTGGAAAATCATTGCGGTTCATAAAAATTTTCTTGGCCAATAGTGATTCAAAAAAAGTAGAGCTAGAGTTATATAGATACATTCAAGCGCTTACTGTAAAAATGGTTGATAAAGAAGAAGCGGATTCTCCAAGCGAAAAAAAAGGGATTTCAAGTTGTATTGAATTTCTCCCTTTTTTATACGATGCTTTACATTCGGTCCCCTCTGAGAGGCCTAAATTTAGTATTTGAAGTAGCATTTTATTTTATGTGATTTTGATT
>JBIIKD010000182.1:0-2902 GCA_044233345.1 Chlamydiia bacterium | reverse complement strand
AAATGGGTCAAGGGACCTCGAGCGGAGAAGGAGGAATTGTATCCTGATTTTGATCATCCGGCTCCAATTGGTCCACATTGGGATTATTGGGGTCCTGATTTTCCTGAAGGCGTTAGAATTAAGCCAGACGGAACATGGGAGGAAAAGTAATGTCTGAATTAAAAAGGTATACATTGAATAGCAAGATGACGTTGCCCTACTTGCAAGATAATCTAAGTGGTATAAATAAAGTGTCAGACGGGCTTCTTAAATATGTTGATTTTGATAAAGGATGTTTTTTCACGCTTTTAAAAAAAGAAATACCTTTAGAACAACTTTATCAATTTAACTGGGGAGGGGTTGGTGGAAGCATACGAAAACAAATCAGTGATATAGTATTAGAAAAAATGAGTCAGGAAGGCGGTTTGATGTGCATATTTGACGATGTAGGAGCCACATATAAAGAACCGTACAATGATTCTCTATTTTTCCAGGTCGGACTTTACTTTCATGAAGAGGTTTATTATTTAATTACGGATAAAAATAAATCCAAAGATCTTTTGGATGTTTGTTTTTATGCTTCAGGTGGATCATGGCATTCGTTATGTCTTTTAAGTGCGTACAATAAGGATTTTCAGCAAGGACAGAATGTGACAGAATCAGATATATATAATATTGCCAAAATGGCCACATATGTCATTTTAGGAGCTTATGATGGGGAAAGTTTTGTGTTTTGGGAAAAAGATCCAGCATAAAATTGCTTTTGATAAAATTTTGCTCCACTTCTGATCCAATTGTCCACAACAAATCACCAAAATCCACCGTTCTTGGCCTTGCATAAAAACCCCGTGAAGCCTTATCATTTCTGTCGCTACACGCTGGTGAAGGTTGTAGACCGCTGCTTTTTAGAAGACTGTTAATCTATTGGTCGTAGGTTCGAATCCTCCAGCCGGAGATCAATCCAGATAGGAACTTCAGCGTAATCGCTAAAGTGCCTTTTTTGTTTCTGGTTCCAATTCCCTCGCACGTTTGTTCCAGTTGCATAGATAAATGATCTGTTTTTCGTATTGTTTATATAAGCAAAGTTACTATCATTAACTTAATGAGCTCGTTGTCTAGATGAGGATCCCTGCTCGGCCGATTTGTGGGGCTTGTTGTCGAGATGGGCATGCATGTAAGGCAAAAGCGGTGGTTCATCCTAAAACAGGTAAACCGTTAAATGGGCGCTGTCGTCTCCATGGGGGGACTTAGCTTAGGAGCAAAGATTCAAGAGGGAAAAGAGCGATGCAGACAGGCAGCAAAAAAGGGAATGATCAAATACTGGAAGAAGAAAAAAGGCTTATCGAGCAACATTGAATAAGTCAGATTTCTTCTGAACGCAGTTTTTCTTTATAGAATATTAACGACTATCTATTTTCTACCTTTTTAAGATGAGGGAAATATGAAGTTGCTCTGTATTTTGTTTTGTGCAGTTAGCATGGTGTTTGCTGAAGAGAGAGTTATAGATTTGCAAGATCTTGGTAAGATCGTTTATTGTTTCGAGGATGGGCTTTGTAAAAAGATTGTTCGGCTTTCTCCTTCAGGAGAGATTAAATATGAGCACGTCTATCATTACGATCAGGATAAAAAATTCGTTTCAGAGAGCTTAATTGCTGGCCTTGGTGAGATTACCTATTTCCATAATCTTGAAAAGGGAGAGATGATTGTAAAAACTCCTTTTGGAGAGGAAAGATGGTCAAAAGAGGATCGATGTTCTTTTGAAGAAGTGGATGTAGAAAAGGTGTATGATGAAGAGGGATTTTTGATTCAAAAAGGATCGGACCGCTTTTTTTATGAGTGTGATAAGTTAGTGGGGGTCTTGAGGGATCAACATAGGGTGTTTTTGGCCTATGATGAGGAAGGAAGAAGGGTTTTTAAAAAGACAGTTACTGAAGATGGTGAAGAAGGAAAGTATTATCTATATGTAGGAAAGAATGAGATTGGAAGTGTTTTTGAGGACGGGGAGTTAAAGTGGCTTCGTATTCCCGGAATGACAACTCATTCTAATTTGGTAAGAGCAATTGCCATTGAGACTAAAGATACAATTTATGCACCCATTTATGATCTTCGATGGAATATTGTAAAACTTGTAAATATTGCAGATGGGTCAGTGTTAGAGACAAGGCCAGATCCATTTGGTCAGAATTTGGCAACACTGAAGGGGTTTCCTTGGACTTTTTGCAGTAAGAGATATGACTTAGAACTTGGGCTTGTAGACTTTGGTGCACGAAGCTATGATCCAGAACTTAGGGAATGGACTAACCTAGATCCTCTTATGCAAGATAGTAATCCTTTGGACCTGACTGGGATTATACAAATTCTGATTTTCCGAATGGAATTCGTATTAAACCTGATGGCACGTGGGAAATAAAACCTTCAAAGGATGCTTCATAATGAAATTAAATCAACATATATTAGATAACTCTAAGAGGATGTTTACAAAGTCCCCATTAAATCATAGATCCTCCTTAGCATAGTTCTAGTCATCGATAGATAAATCATCGTTTCAGAGGTAGTTGTTCTATATTTATAGTCTTTTGATAATCGTCGTTGTCGCCCTATCCAAGCAAATGTTCTTTTCACGACCCATCTACGTGGCACTACTTTAAATCCAGTGAGATTGTCAGTTCTTTTGATGATTTCAAGATCTATTCCATAGTCTCTATAATAGCTTTTTGGTTCATCACCTTGGCATCCACTATCAGCCCATATTTTAGAAAAACGTGGGAATTTATCGATTGAGTTATCCAATATCCCGAATAGCCCTTGTTGATCAGATAATGCGGCAGAGGTCACAAAAGCATTTAAAACAAACCCTTCAGTATCAACAAATAAATGACGCTTTCTTCCTTTTATTTTCTTCCCTCCATCAAAGCCTTTAACG